>JBJTXX010000205.1:0-3979 GCA_046082485.1 Actinomycetota bacterium | reverse complement strand
GCGTTGTGACGCGGCAGGTCGATGATCGCCGGCGCCTTGCAGACGCGACACTTCGAGCCGACGGCAACCATCAGCGTGCCTCAGCAGCCACCGGAGATGACAGGGCGGATCTCCACGACGTCGTCATCGGTCAGTTCGGCGTCGCCGGGAACGAGCGTGCCGTTGCGGATGACGAGGTGCGATTCGCGGGGCAGGTCGAGTTCCTTCAACAGCGCGTTCACGGAGCGGCGACCATCCACCTGCACCTCACGCCGCGGGTTGCGCAGCAACACCTTCATCGGGCGCGACCACTGCCGCGCTCGGTACGACGTGCGGAGCGGCGCTCTGCCCTGGTGGGCGGCGACACGGCGTCGATGCGCACGAACTGGCCGGGCCTGAGGCGCTCGGTGGCCACCACGCGTTCGGGACGGCCGAACGCCTTGCGCGCCAAGCGCGGTAGGTAGATGAGCGCGCCGACGAGCATCCATCCGGTGCTGCCACCCATCAGGCCGCGCCGAATCGCCTTTCGCTTCAGCATCGACACCGGTGAGAGCAGCATGGCCGGGTTCAGACCCGACGGATCTCGACGAAGGTGGTCTTGCGCTTCCCCGAGCGACGGCCGAGCAGGTAGAAGATCACGACGAGGATCACTCCGCCGACCGCGACGGCGGTCATGATGCTCTGCTTCTTGTCGTCGACCTTGCCCTGCAGGTCGGTCTGCACGTTGCGGAACCGGTTCTCGAGGTCCTCGCGGGTGATGCGTTGGGCCATGGTCAGCGCTTCTCCTTCGTCAAAGGGTCCTTGTTCACGCGCTTGAGCGCCAACACCGCCACCAGCACGCACAGCAGCAGACCGAACAGGTACGGCACCAGACTGGTCCAGCGGCCGCCGAACGTGCCGGGCCACTCGGTCTGCACCAGGCGCAGCAGGCCGAGCGTCAGGAACGCCGTGGCCACACCGATCATCAGCGAGCCGACGATACCGAAGGCGATCCAGCGGCCGGCCTTGCGCAGCGGGTCGATGGTCTCCTGACGCGCGTAGTCCTTGACCATCTGCACGGTCTGGGCGATGTCGCCCACGGGCGTGCGGGACTTGCGGTCGTCGGAGGCCTGAGGCACCCGCCCATTCTGGCAGACGGCCGGGTCAGTCACCACCCTGCAGGCGGAACTGCAGCAGTGTCTCGACGTCGGCCAGACGCTGGCCGAGCATGCGCAGGCGATCGGCCGGGCCTGCTGCGCAGAGCAGGTCGTAGCGGTCGGTGACCGAGAGCGGGGCGAGGGCGGAGAGGTGGTACGACGCCAGCAGGGGGTCGTCACTGATGTCCTCCTGCGGGTCTGCCACCGGGTCGCCGAGTTCGGTTGCCAATGCCATGAGGCGCCGGACAACGGGCGTGACGGCCTGCACGAGGTCGGGCAGGTCGGGGTCGTCGGGGCGTACGTCGGGCCAGTCGTCGACGTCCGCAATCGGGTACGGCTCGTCGGGCAGCCACGCGTTCACACGGATGCGGCGGGTGCCCACGCTCATCACCGCGAACCGGCCGTCGGGCATCTCCGCCACCTCCACCATGCGCGCCACCGTGCCCACGGCCCGCCGCTGGTCTCCCCCGCCCACCTCGTTGCCGCGCTCGATGAGCACCACCCCGAACTCGTGCTCGGCGGCCTCCACACAGTCGGTGACGAGCTGTCGGTAGCGGGCTTCGAACACGTGCAGCGGCAGCACAGCACCCGGCAGCAGCACCGAGCCGAGCGGGAACATGGGCAGCATGGTCATCAGCGCGGCCCCAGTACGCCGGCGCCCACACCCGAAGGGTATGAGGCCAGCACCTTGCCGAAGGCGTCCCAGATGGGTCGGTAGACCACCTTCTCCGACACCTGCGGTCCGTTGAGCACGATCGAGAACTCCACGGCCCCACCCCCGTTCACCGGCACGAAGCCGCTCAGCGACTTGGCCGCCGGCTTCCCGCCGGTGCCGTCATCGTAGTTGTACAACGTGCCGGTCTTGCCGCGCAGCACGCCCTCCAGGGGCGTGTCGGCGAACGCGTCCGAGAGCGTTCCACCCGCTGCGCCGGCCACGGCCAGACCGGCGCCCACGGCATCGTCGACCGACTGGTGTTGCACCACGGCCAGCAACACGTTGCACGTCAGTCGGTTCTCGTCGCTCAAACCGGAGCCGTCGACGACCACCACCCCGTTGGTGTCGATGCCCCATGACGCGAGCGTCGACATCACCACGGCGATACCGGCCTCGCGCGTCCCGGCGCCGCCGGCCGTGCGGCCGATCTCCTTCAGCACCATCTCGGCCGTGTTGTTGTCGCTGGTGGTGAGCATCTCCGCCAGCACGGCAGGCAACGGCGGGGAGGGTATGGCCGCGATCAACGGCAGTGATGGGTCGGCAGCGCCCTTCGACGGTTGCCCCGCCACTGTCACGCCCACGGCGGCCAGTGATTCGGTGAACACCGTCGCAGCGCCGACCGCAGGGTCGTTCGAGCTGCGGTCGACGGCCTCGCGGGAATCGTTCACCAGCAGGCCCGACACGGGGCCGCCCTCGGTGAAGCGCACGTCACCCGTCCAGGTCGGGGCGTACCACTCGTCGTCGAAGTGCGAGGCGTCGCCCACCACCGCGCCCTGCACCGAGGTGACGCCGGCTGCGCGCACCGCATCAGCGAGCGCCTCGATCGAGGTCGTGTTGAACGGGGGGTACTTCGGGTTGGGGCCCTTCCACCAACTGCTCGACAGCAGCGGGTCTCCCCCGCCCACCAGGTACAGATCGCCGGTCACGACGCCGCCGGCCAAAACGCCGCGCACCTCGGTGGTGAAGACGTGGTCGGCCCCAAGCACCTCGAGCGCCACGGCGGCGGTCAGCAGCTTCACGTTGCTGGCGGGCCGCAGCGGCGTGTCGGCGTTCGATCCGCCGACCGGTTGCCCGTCGACCGACACCGCGACGCACGAGGTCGAGTCGATACGCGGCATGAAGCCCTGCAACTCGGCAACGAGGGCGTCGATGTTCAGCCCGCGCGCCATCACGCCCGGCGCGCGACGCACCGACAGCAGTGGCGTCGCCGTCGGCGTCACTGCGACCGGCACGGCGGTGTCGGTTCCGATCGGCAGCACCACCTGCTCGGGCACCCGCCCGGCGGCAAAACGCCAGCAACCGCCCAGCAGCAGCGCAGGCACGGCCGCCACCACCAGCAACCCCGGCATGGGGTTGCGCCGACGCGGCACCTAGGCCAGCCCCCGACGCTGGCGGAACTGCGCGTACTGCCACAGGTGACCCAGCGCCACCACGGCGCGATTACCGCTGGCGTAGCACAGGCGGCCGGTGGCGCGTACTGCACGAGGGCCAGCGTTGTCGGGGTCCGCGACGGCGAGTTCGGTGGCCGTGAGGATGGGCTTGTCGAACCGCAACGACAGTTCGTGGGCGGCCTCGGCGAAGCGTTCGTCCTGACGCTCGTGGTAGGCGACGATGCGCTCGAGGCCGTGGTCGGGATAGAAGCGGCCCTCGCGCATCGTCCGGGCCTGATTGCTCTGGATGCCGAGGCCGAGGTACACGATGGCGTGCACGTCGGGGTGAGCCGCGATCATCTCCATCACCTCGGGAATGGTGTCACGGGTCTCGCCTCCGGCGCAGTCAACGGGGTTGTTCCGGCTCCAGCGCGGCGGGAGTTTGGTGTCGATGTCCCGCCGCAGGGCGTCCGGCAGTGCCATGAGCACGAGGTCGGGATCACGGGTGATGGCGTCGGCAGTGACCACCCCCCAACCGCCTGCAGTGGTGAGCACGATGACGTTCGGCCCCAGCGGTATCGGCTGCGTCGCAAAGGTCGCAGCCGCCTCGAACGCCTCTTCGACGGTTGCGGCTCGCGTCACTCCGGCCTGACGACATGCTCCGTCAAAGACCTTGTCGTTCGCAGCGAGCGCGCCCGTGTGGCTCGCCGCAGCGCGCGCCCCACCCTCGGTGGCTCCTCCCTTCACCACGACGAGGGGCATACGACGGGTGACGGAGG
>JBJTXX010000204.1:0-2153 GCA_046082485.1 Actinomycetota bacterium | reverse complement strand
ATCACGCGGCCCCCGGAGATCACATCGAGCGAGGCAACCTCCTTGGCCAGCCACAGTGGATCGCGTTGGGCGACGAGGGTGATGCCGGTACCGAGGCGCAGGTGCTCGGTGACGGCAGCGACTGCGGCGAGCGCGATGAACTGATCGTGGGTGCGCCAATACTCCTCGGGCAGCGGGGGAGCGCCCTCGCGTCCACCCCACGGTGAACGACGACTCACCGGAATGTGGGAGTGCTCGGGGAACCACACGGCATCGAAGCCGCGGGCCTCGGCCTCGCGGCCGAATTCGAGGGGCTGGATGCCCTTGGCTGTGGGGAAGATGACGAGGCCGACACGCATGGTGCCGACACTACCGATGCGCCAGCCAGTCACTCGTCAGCCCGTCAGTCGCCGGTCGCGCCGTCGATCCGTTCACGAATGAGGTCGGCATGCCCGGCGTGGCGTGCGTACTCCTCGATCATGTGGACCATGATCCAGCGCAGGTTCGGGCGCCAGTCGCTGTCGAGACCGCGTTGGCGGTCGCTCAGCGCAGCGAGGTCGTCGAGGTTGAAGTGCCGGGTGATCTCGCGTGACGTCGCGACCTCTCGTTCGAACAGCGAGACGCAGTCGGCCAACGTGGCCGAGTCGGGGACGTGGAAGTCGGCGTCGGGGTCGTCGCCGCACCAGAACAACCGGTTCTCGGCATCGCCGCGCAGGTACATCTGGAACCAGTGCCGCTCGACCTCGGCCATGTGCCGCAGCAGACCGGCGATGCTCATGATGCTCGGCTCCACCGTGGCGGAGCGGGCCTGCTGGTCGGTCAGCCCCTCTGCCTTCCAGAGCAACGTGGCGCGGAAGTAGTCGAGGAACGACTCGAGGGCGGTGCGCTCGTCGGGCTGGGGTGACGGTTCGGGGCGTTCGGTCATGCCGACACCGTATGCCGGCGGTCCCTGGTGCGGGTCGACGCGATCGCGCTGCGAGCGCGGCTCGTGCTGCTCGGGGGTGTGGCACGACACGAACGCTGGCACGATTTCGGTCCGTAGCGGACCAGATTCGTGCCAGCGATCGAGGTGGCGCAGAGTGTCCGGTCAGGGTTGCAGCGGCGGCCCGTCGAAGCGGTCGATGGTGGTGAACGACTCGACGGGGTTGCGCTTCAGCTTGGTGTTCTGGTGCACCGGCACGCCGAGGAAGAGCGTGGCCACGATGGCGTGGTCGCGCGGCAGCCCCAGCAGGGGAGCAGCCTGCGCCTCGGCCCGTGCGAGGAAGGTGGTGAGCACTCCGCCGAGGCCGCGCTCACGCGCCGCCAACAGGATGCTCCAGCAGAACGGGTAGATGCTCGCTCCGCCCACCACCGGTGGGCGATGCTCGGCGTTGCCGTCCATGATGGCGATCTTGTTCAGGTCGGCGGCCACCACGAGCACCACCGGCACCGACTGGATGCCGTCGATGAGCGCATTCGGCACGGCCACGGGAGCGTCGCCCGTCGACCGCCCGAACGCGAACGCCCGCTTGCCGGCCTGCTGCGCGCCGACGTATTCCTCCCAGACGGGACGCATGAGGTCGGCCACCGCAGCGCGAACCGCGGGCGACTTCACCACCGCGACCTTCCACGGCTGTTGGTTACCGCCGCTCGGGGCGAAGCGAGCGTCGTCGAGGATCACTGCGACCGTTGCGTCGTCGACGGGGTCGGCGGTGAAGCCGCGCACCGCGCCTGTGGTGCGGAGCGCGGACGTGAGCTCCACTACTTCTGGCCCTCTGCCACCTTGCGGCGCACGACGTTGAGGGCCGAGCCGGCCTTGAACCACTCGACCTGCTCGTCGCTGAAGGTGTGCTTGCCCTCGAAATCGATCGTGCTGCCGTCGGGCTTCACGATCTGGCAGCGCACGTTGCGGCCCGGCACCGGCGGCAGGTCGAGCACGTTGATGCGGTCGTCCTCGCCGATCAGTTCGTAGGTGTCAGGGTCGGCGAACGTGAGGGGCACCAGTCCCTGCTTCTTCAGGTTGGTCTCGTGGATGCGAGCGAAACTGCGGGTGATGATCACCACGCCGCCGCGGAAGCGAGGCTCCATGGCGGCGTGCTCGCGGCTCGAGCCCTCGCCGTAGTTCTCATCCCCCACCGCCACCCAGCGCAGGCCACGCGCTTTGTAGTCACGGGCGTTCTTCGCAAAGGGCGCGG
>JBJTXX010000203.1:0-2575 GCA_046082485.1 Actinomycetota bacterium | reverse complement strand
GCACCTCACCCGCCGGCGCGTAGGGCGACTGCACCAGCGTCGGCGTGAACACCAGTGCGGCGCCATCGCGCACCACGTCGAGCGTGACGGTGGTGCCGGGCGCCGTGCCGCCGAGAGCAGTGCGGAAATCGTCTGCCACGCGCACTGCTGTGCCGTTCACGGCGGTGATCACGTCGCCGGGCTGCAACCCGGCCTCGCCGGCCGGCGACGTCGGGTCGACGGAGTAGAGCGTGACCTCTCCGGTCTCCTCGACGCGCCCGGCAAGCGCGTACACGCCGGTGATCAGCACCACTGCGATGGCGACATGCATCAACGAACCAGCCGTGATCACCAGAAGGCGCTTCGGGAACGACGCCTGCCTGTACGTGAGGGGTTCGTCGCCGGGCGGCACTTCGTCGAGGCTGTTCATGCCGATGATCCGCACGAACGCGCCGAGGGGAATGGCGCGCAGGCCGAACTCCACGCCGTTGCGATGGAAGCTGAACACCCTCGGCCCGAACCCCATGAAGAACTGGGTGACCTTCATGCCGCTGCGACGGGCGGTCACGAAGTGCCCCACCTCGTGCAGGAAGATCGAGACCAGCACGCCCGCCACGAACGCCACCATCCACCAACTGATGAAGGCCAGCACCACGAACAGGGCGATCCATGCCCCGATGCCGAGGAAGGTCACCATCGGGTCGGGGCGCTCGTCGGCAGGCCGTTCGGTGACCGAACCGCCGGCCGCCATCTCGTTCCTGAACCGGTCGAACCGAGTGCTCATGACGACAACAGACTACGGGCAACGCTGCGGGCGTGGGCATCGCCCGCCACCACATCGTCGACCGTGTGGCATGTGCCACCATCGTGCCGCTGCAGCGTCGCCTCGCACACCTCCGCGATCTGCGACCAGCGCAGCCTGCCCTGCAGGAAGGCATCGACGGCCACCTCGTTCGCAGCGCTCAACCATGCCGGTGCGGTGCCACCCACCCTCCCGGCCTCGTAGGCCAGCGTGAGGCAGCGGAACGTGCGGACGTCGGGCGGCTCGAAGTCGAGGCGGCCGAGCTTCGCCCAGTCGATGCGACCGAACGGGGTGCCGATGCGCGCCGGGTGGGCCAGCGCGTAGCCGATGGGCAGGCGCATGTCGGGAAGGCTCAGCTGGCGATCGTGCTGCCATCGGTGAACTCGGCCATCGAGTGCACGATGCTCTGCGGGTGCACCACCACCTCGATTTGCTCGTAGGGGGTGCCGAACAGTTCGTGGGCCTCGATCACCTCGAGCCCCTTGTTCATCAGGGTGCTCGAGTCGATCGTGATCTTCGGACCCATCTTCCACGTCGGGTGTGCGAGCGCCTGCTCGACCCCCACATCGGCGAGATCCTCCAGGGTGCGACCGCGGAAGGGCCCACCGCTCGCTGTGAGCACGATGCGGGCAACTTCGCGCTCGGCGTGGGCCGACGAACGCAGGCACTGGTGCACTGCGCAGTGCTCGCTGTCGACGGGGACCAGTTCAGCCCCGGGGGTCGTGCGCAATGGCTGCACGACCGGTCCTGCGGCGATCAGGCTCTCCTTGTTCGCCAGCGCGAGGCGCTTGCCCGCCGCGAGGGTGCCGAGCGTGACCGGAAGGCCGGCGAAACCGACCACGGCATTCACCACCACGTCGGCGGGCGCGACCAGGTCGGTGAAGTCGGCGACGACCTCCGCGAAGGGCAGTGCCGACGCGACCTCGGCCCGTCGCGTCGGGTCGGCGACTGCCACGACAGCCGGTCGGAACTCGAGCGCCTGCTCGACGAGCACATCGACGGAGGAACCGACACCGAGGGCCACGACCTCGTAACGACCGGCCTCGGCACGCACCACGTCGAGTGTCTGCGTGCCGATGGAACCGGACGAGCCGGCGACGGCGACGCGAACCGGGCTCATGCAGCGCGGGTCAGGAGACCCAGGGGCGCAGGTAATCGAGCAGCAGGTAGCCAGCCGGCAGGGCGAACAGGAAACCGTCGAAGCGGTCGAGCACGCCGCCATGGCCCTTGACGATCGAACCGAAGTCCTTCACGTCGAGGTTCCGCTTGAACATGCTCTCGGTCAAGTCTCCGATCGGCGCCACGATCGCCACCACCAGACCGAGCAGCAACAGGTCCCCCGTGCTGTTCCAGGTGGTCGAGCGGTCGGTGAGGCCGATCAGGAACATCGCGCCGAGCGTCAGCACCGTGCCGCCGACGAGGCCCTCGATGCTCTTGTTCGGGCTGATCCAGGCGCGCAGCGGTGTGCGCCCGACAGCGCTGCCCACGAAGAGCGCCCCGACGTCGTTGGCCACCACACCGATCGCCACCAGGCACAACGTGTCGGTGCCGATCTTGGGCAGACCCACGTGATTGCCGTACCAGAGCATGGCCGCACCGAAGGAGCCCATCAGACCGATCCAAGTGGTGCCGAGCGTGGTGATGGCCGTGTTCGGCATCGGGTTCGACTCGAGCGACGGCGAACCGATGAAGCCGATGGCAGCGGCGAAGAAGCCGAGCACCAACACGACCGGCAGCGCCGACGGGCCGTAGTGGTAGGCAGCGATCGGCGCGGCGACGGCGGTCATGATGCCG
>JBJTXX010000202.1:0-4471 GCA_046082485.1 Actinomycetota bacterium | reverse complement strand
CTCCCGGGCCTGGGCCACCAGCTCCTTGTCCCGCCGCAACGACGCCAGCTTCAGGTCGCTGCGGCCCTTCTGGGCGGTGTTCATCAACGTGCCCTCGCCGCGCAGCTCGAGATCGACCTCTGCCAGCACGAACCCGTCGGTGCTGTCGACCAGCGCCTGCACACGCGGGTTCTCGCCCTCGACCTCCTGGGTCACCAGCCAGCACTCGCTCTCGTGACGGCCGCGGCCGACGCGACCTCGCAGTTGGTGCAACTGGGCGATGCCGAAACGGTCCGCGTCGAGGATCACCATCACCGTCGCGTTGGGAACGTCGACGCCCACCTCGATGACGGTCGTGGCCACGAGCACGTCGACCTCGCCGCGTCGGAACCGGTCCATCACGGCCTCCTTCTCACCACTGGGCATGCGACCGTGCAACAGCGCGAGGCGAAGACCCTTCAGGTCGTCCGCCGACAGGCGGTCGAAGGTCTCCTGCGCGCTGGCGACCTCCAGTTTCTCGCTCTCGTCGATGAGGGGGCACACCACGTAGGCCTGGCGCCCCTCCCCCACCTGGGCGCGCACCGCGGCCCACGCCGCCTGTTCGAGCAACGGCCCATTCGCCCACCGGGTGACGATGGGCGTGCGTCCGGGCGGCAACTCGTCGAGCACGCTCACGTCGAGGTCGCCGTACACGGTCATCGCCGCGGTGCGCGGGATCGGCGTCGCCGTCATCACCAACACGTCGGGAACGGCGCCGTCGTCGCCCTTGTCGCGCAAGGCAGCGCGTTGTTCGACACCGAACCGATGCTGTTCGTCGACCACCACCACACCGAGGCTGCGGAACTCCACACCCTCCTGGATGAGCGCGTGCGTGCCGATCGCGATGTCGACCGAGCCATCGGCCAGACCGGCCAGCACCTCGCGCCGATCAGCACCGGTGACCCTGTTCGTCAACAACTCGATGCGCAGCGGGCGGTCGCCGAACAGGTTGCCCGGGTCGGGCACGGTCACACCGGTCAGCAGTCGCCGCACGCCGGCAGCGTGCTGTTCGGCCAGCACCTCGGTCGGCGCCATCAGCGCACCCTGATGACCACCCTGCACGGCCGCCAGCAGGGTGCTGACCGCGACCACCGTCTTGCCGGCGCCCACGTCTCCCTGCAGCAGACGGTGCATCGGGTGCACGCCGGCTAGGTCGGCCTCGATCTCGGCAATCGCGCGCTGCTGGGCGCCCGTGAGCGGGAACGGCAGCGCAGCCCTGAGGCGCGAGGTCAGCTCGCCACCCACCTCGTGGCGGATGCCCCGCTGCTCGCGCTCCATGGCCCGCTTCCGCATCACCAACAGGGTCTGCACGCGCAGCAGTTCGTCGAATGCCAGTCGTCGACGCGCAGCCTCCTTCTCCGCGTAGGTGTCGGGCATGTGGATGCCGTGCAGCGCCGTCGACCGACTCATCATCCCCAGTCGGTCACGCACCTCTGCGGGTAGCGGGTCGGCGATGCCGCGCGGGGCGCACTTGCGGAGTGCGTCCTCCACCCAACCCGCGATCTCCCACGTGGAGAGGGCTGCCTTCTCGCTCTGCGGGTAGATCGGCACGATGCGCCCCGTGCGATCGCCGATCAGGTCGACGATCGGGTTCGACATCTGCAGGCTGCCGCGGTACATCTCCGGCCTGCCGAACAGTGCGATCGCCAGCCCCTCCCGCAGTTGGCGTTCGCGCCACGCCTGGTTGAAGAACACGACGTGGAAGCGGCCACTGCCATCGCCGACCACGGCCTCCACGATCGGCCGACGGTTGCGGCCGACGCGTTTGCTCACGCTGCGCACGGTCACCAGTACCAGTGCCTCCTGCCCGGGTTGCAGGTCGCTGACACGGCATTCGTTGGTGCGGTCCACCCAGCGGCGTGGATACGTCGTGAGCAGGTCGAGCACGGTGGTCACGCCCACCTCGCGCAGCGCCTCGAGCTTGCGGTCGCCGACACCCTTCAGGCGGTCCACGCCCAGGGCCGCCAGGTCGCGCAGCGTGAGGGCGCGTCCGCCGTCGGTCATTCCACGCCGAAGAGGTACGGGTACAGCGGCTGACCGCCGCGGTGCACCTCCACCGTCGCGCCGGGCCGATTGGCCTCCAGCCAGGCGCGCACCACGTCGGTGGTGCCCCCGGTGGCGTCGGCGCCTTCCACCACGGTGACGATCTCGCTCGACGAGGCGACCAGTTGCTCGAGCAGCGACTGGATGGCACCCTCCAGCGTGCCACTGACGGCCACGATGCCGTCGCCGCGGACCAGACCGATCCAGTCGCCCTCGCCGATCTGGCCGACGTCGCTGTTCGTGGCGCGCACGGCCTGTGTGACCTCGCCGGTGGCGACCGATTCGGCCGCATCGACCATCTCGCTGCCGTTCGAGTCCGCGTCGGCCTCGGGGTCGTACACCACGAGCGCGGCGAGCGCCTCGGGCATCGACCTCGTGGGCACGACCACGACCTGCTTGGCGGTGAGCGCGTCGAGTTGCTCGGCCACGGGGATGATGTTCTTGTTGTTCGGCAGCACGACCACCTGCTGCGCGTTGACGGCCTCCACGGCCGCCAGCAGTTCGGCGGTCGAGGGGTTCAGCGTCTGCCCGCCGGTCACCACGCCCTGCACCCCGAGTTGCCAGAAGAGTTCGGTGAGCCCGTCCCCGCTCGAGACCGCCACGACCGCACACGTCACCGCGGGCAGGCTCGAGGCCGGACGTCCGGGCTGGGCCGCACCCATCTCGGCCTCTCGATGGGCGTGTTCCTCCGCCACTTCCTCGAACAGATCGGTGACACGGATCTTCCGGGGACGGCCTCCCAGGTCGAGTGCGACCTCGATGGCGGCGCCGATGTCGTTCGTGTGCACGTGGCAGTTCCACAGGCCGTCGCCGCCCACCACCACGATGCTGTCGCCGATGGCACCCCAGCCCTCCTTGAAGCCCTGGATGTGCTCGTCGGGAAGGTCGAGGAAGTACATGACCTCGTAGCGCAGTTCGCTGACGTCGACCTCGCCGTCGGTGTGCCGGTGCGCGACCGCGTCGAGTTGCTCGGCGGACGGCCCCGGGCCCTCATCGGGCTCGGGGATGGGCACACCGTCGACGACGTGCAGTGCCGAGTCGAGCTGCAGCAGGAAGCCGGCACCACCGGCATCGACCACGCCTGCGTCCTTCAACACCGGCAGCATCTCGGGCGTGCGATCCAGTGCCGACTTGCCGGCGAGCCTGGCTGCGTGCAGCACCCCTGCCAGCGAGGCACCCCCCTGCGCTGCCTCGTGGGCGGCGTCGGCGGATTCGCGCACCACGGTGAGAATGGTGCCCTCGATGGGCTTCAGCACCGCTTGGTAGGCAGCGGTGCTCGCCGCCTTCAGCGCCTCGGCCACCTTCGCTGCAGAGCCTTCGGTCGCGCCCTTCAGGGTGCTCGCGAGCCCGCGGAGGATCTGGCTGAGGATGACCCCGCTGTTGCCGCGGGCGCCCATCAGGCTGCCGTGACTGATCGCGTCGCAGGTGGTGTCCATGCCCCCGGCGGCACCATCGAGTTCGGCCACCACCGCATCGAGGGTGCGCGCCATGTTCGTGCCGGTGTCTCCATCGGGCACGGGGTACACGTTGAGGCGGTTGATGCCTGGCGCATGGGCCTTCATCGCGTCGCGGAAGGTGACGACCGTGTGTCGCAGCGCCTCGGGGCTGAACCGTTCGAGAGTTGGCACGCCCGTCAGACTAGTGCCGACGTGGTGATCCGGCAGGTTGGGCTGGTAGCCTCCATCCGCTCGTTTCGATCAGCGTGGAAGAAGAACGTCATGGCAGCAGTCTGCGAAGTGTGTGGCAAGGGCCCCAGCTGGGGCATGAACGTATCGCACTCCCACCGTCGCACCAAGCGGCGCTGGAACCCGAACATCCAGCGTGTCCGTGCGCTCGTCGGCGGCTCGCCCAAGCGCGTCAACGTGTGCACCGGCTGCATCAAGAGCGGCAAGATCGTCAAGGCCGGCTGAGGGCAGGCCGTGCAGGGCGTCATCAAGAGCTACGACCCGACGTCGGGCGATGGCATCGTGGTCGCCGACACCGGTGACCTTCCCGAGTTCGACCTGGCCTCCGATGCGCTTGTCGGCTCGGTGTTCCGCATGCTGCGGCAGGGCCAGCGGGTGATCTTCGATCTCGACGACGCTGGCCGTGCCACCCGGTTGCGGCTCGGCAGCGAGGCCGACATGGAGACCCCCGGGCACTGATCGCCCCCATCACCAGAAACGATCGAAACTGCCGGCTCGTGTGGCCCGGCGTTTCTGCTTTTCATCTCAGGTTTGCCACAATGTCTCGATCACCGCACGCGTGCGGCGAGGCCGACAAGGAGTTTCCGAATGAGCGGAACCACCAGCAACCAGCGTCTACAGGAATGGGTCGACGAGTGGGTGTCGATCATGCAGCCGGCAGACGTCTACTGGTGCGACGGTTCGGCCGAGGAGTACGACCGCCTGTGCCAAGTGCTGGTCGACAG
>JBJTXX010000201.1:0-814 GCA_046082485.1 Actinomycetota bacterium | reverse complement strand
AGGGGGAATTCGCCGCCGACTTGAAGGCGCCGTTCCGCGCGGGACAGTTGCGAGGTGGAGCAATGCACGCTTGCCCCGTGCAGCAACTCGAGTGGTGAACGGCCCTGGTCGCGCAAGGCGCCCAGCAGCCGCAGCCTCTGGCCCTCGGCCCACGCGATGAGCCGGTCAACCGCTTCGTGTGCGACATCGATGGCCTCGACGACGACCTGTTCGACCAGTCGGTGAGGGAGAGCGAGATCGTCGATCGTCTCGACAGCGGCCGTAACGCCCGTGCCCATGGTTCCCTCCTTGCGACAACTGCGGCGCCCGCGGCCGAAGCGACGGATGCCGGGTGGATCGAGATGTCGGGGAGGTGAGATCGAACACTAGTTCGATCTACGAGAAACCACAACCTCTCCCCGGGAAATTTCCAGTAGAGCGTTGTGGTGTGGTGGTGGCCGCCAGCGGGTGTGCCCGCTCAGGCGAACCGCGTCAGAGCGCGGCGGCGAGTTGCTGCAGTTGTGCCGTGAGCGCCGACGGCAGCTTCTCGCCGAATTGGGCGAAGTGGGCCTCGATCTGCGGGATCGCCGCCTTCCAGCCGTCGGCGTCGACCTTCAGCAGTTCGGCCAGGTCGGCCTCGCTGACGTCGAGGCCGTGCAGGTCGAGCGCACCGGGGGCCGGGAGGTCGCCGATCGCTGTCCGCACCGCCTCGGCAGCGCCGGCCACGCGCTCGAACACCCACTTCAGCACGCGACTGTTCTCGCCATAGCCCGGCCACAGGAAACGGCCATCGTCGTCGCGACGGAACCAGTTGACGAAGAAAATCTTCGGCAGG
>JBJTXX010000200.1:0-7465 GCA_046082485.1 Actinomycetota bacterium | reverse complement strand
CCGAGGTCGGCCCGGGTGGGCACTTCTTCGGATCGGCGCACACCATCGAGCGGTACGAGACAGCGTTCTACTCACCGCTGGTGTCGGACTGGCGGAACTTCGAGACGTGGCGCGATGCCGGCAGCATCGATGCCACGCAACGTGCCAACGCCCTCTGGAAGCAGATCCTCGAGCGCTCCGAGACGCCGCATCTCGACCCGGCGATCGACGAGGCCCTGGTCGACTTCGTCGAACGTCGCAAACGCGAACTGGGCTGACTGTCACACCGGTTCGGGAGCGAGCTCAGCAGTCCTCGCCCTCGCGGGCCTTCCGTCGCACCTCCGGGTTCGGCGACATGCCGCGCAGCATCCTGTCGATCAGTTCGAGTTGCTCGTTCACCGACAAGTCGAAGAACGACCGCTTGACCTCGAAGAACGTCGGGACGGTCTCGGGCGTGGTCTCGGAGGGTTCGGTGTTGTGCGTCGTGTCCATGCACATCTCAACGCGCGAAGTCGTCGTCGGCGTGATCCGGCCGGTTCACCGCGCCCCGCAGCCAACCGCAGGGTTCCAGCAGCGACTCGAACGCGTTGCCGGGCAGTGCCCGGAGCATGTGCATGCCGGGCCCCCGAACGATCAGGTCCCCCGCCCTGCGCGGCGCGGCGAGCAGTTCGAACGGGACATCGGTCGGCAGCAGGTCGAGCACGTACCGCAGACCGGCGGCCTGCATCACCTGATTCCGGAACTGCACCTCTCCGTTGCGGTCCCACGCCCGGACGTGCAACGCCAGACGCGTCGAGTCCGCCGCATGCACCATCACCGGCATCCACTCGCGCAGCAGGCAGGGCGCCCCCGTCGGCCGCACCGCACGGTGGGCCATCGCAAAGGCCGCCTGCACGTCGTCGACCACGAGGACGTGCAGGCGCATGGGAAAGCCCTCCGTCTCGAGGCCCATCTGGTGCCACTGGTTGTTCGTGCCCGGGTACTGCCAGCCGAGGGTGATGTCGGGGTGCTCGCAACTCACCCCCTCGCCCACCCATGTCAGCCCGGCGACGGCGCTGAGCGGCCTCGGTCTCAGTTCGCCGCCATTGAAGCGGTAGGCGCGCCCGCCGGGCGCGACCGCCCCGGCCCCCGCCGGGAAGCAGTGCACCCAGTGAAGGTCATCGAGGATCGTGTCGTGTGATGTCGTGTCGTGTGCCATGCCCGTCGAACGCGTCGCGGGCACACAGGTGTGACCGGTCTCAGCCGGCGATCACCGGCACCTGCTGCATCGCCGCGGCCACTGCCTCGTCGCTGAGATCCAGGTCCACCATCTCGCCGGCCATGTACTGCTGGTAGGCCGCAAGGTCGAGGTGACCGTGGCCGCACAGCGCGGTGAGGATCACCTTCTCCTCACCGGTCTCCTTGCAGCGCAACGCCTCGCGGATCGCAGCAGCGATGGCATGCGTGGGCTCGGGCGCGGGCACGATGCCCTCGTTGCGGGCGAACAGCACGGCAGCGTTGAAGCACTCGAGCTGCGGCACCGACACTGCCTCCACAAGACCGAGTTCGTAGATGTGGCTGACGAGCGGCGACATGCCGTGGTAGCGCAGACCGCCGGCGTGGATGGGGTCGGGGATGAAGCCGTGGCCAAGGGTGTGCATCTTCATCAGCGGGGTCATCCCCGCCGTGTCACCGAAGTCGTAGCGGTACTCGCCCTTGGTGAGGCTGGGGCACGCCGCAGGCTCGACGCAACGGATGGTCGGGTTCATGCGGCCCGCCATCTTCTCGCGCAGGAACGGGAACGACAGGCCGCCGAAGTTGCTGCCGCCGCCGGTGCAGCCCACCAGCAGGTCGGGGGTCTCGCCCACCTTCGCCAACTGCAGCAGTGCCTCCTCGCCGATGATGGTCTGGTGCATCAGCACGTGGTTCAGCACGCTGCCGAGCGCGTAGCGGGTCTTCGGGTCCGCGACGGCCATGGCCACTGCCTCACTGATGGCGATGCCGAGGCTGCCCGGGTGATCCGGGTCCTGCGCCAGCAGCGAACGGCCGTAGTCGGTCACGTTCGACGGGCTGGGGTGCACCGTCGCGCCGTAGACCTCCATCATCACCCGGCGGTAGGGCTTCGCACGGTACGACGCCGCCACCTGCCAGATCTCGCACTCGATGCCGTACTGGGCGGTGGCGAACGCCAACGACGTGCCCCACTGACCCGCACCGGTCTCGGTGGTCAGCTTCGTGATGCCCTCGCGCATGTTGTAGTACGCCTGCGGCACCGCGGTGTTCGGCTTGTGCGACCCGGCCGGGCTGACACCCTCGTACTTGTAGTAGATGCGGGCGGGCGTGCCGAGCGCCTTCTCGAGCCGATGTGCCCGGAACAGCGGGCTGGGCCTCCACAGCCGGTAGATGTCGAGCACTCCGCCGGGGATGTCGACGTAACGCTGCGACGTCACTTCCTGCTCGATGAGCGCCATCGGGAACAGCGGCGCGAAATCGTCGGGGCCGGCCGGCTGCAGTGTGCCCGGGTGCAGGGGCGGCGGCGGGGGCGCCGGCAGGTCGGGGATGACGTTGTACCACTGGGTGGGCATCTCGTCTTCGGTGAGCAGGATCTTGTTCGGTACGGCAGCCATGGCCGCACAACGTAGTCACCCGTCGAACACGGCCGCTAGGGGCTTCTCAGTTGGCCAACGACCCGCCGTAGATCTGCCATGCCAGCACGCTCTTGGCAACCAGGCTCAGCACGAGGTACACCTTCTCGCCGTAGAGGTAGTCGGCCCACTTGCCCGCGCTGCGGTACTGCAACCACTGGTTGAGTCCGAACGAGAAGAAGAACAACTGCTCGGCGACGACGATGCCGTAGACGAAGCCCGGCACCGTGTCGGCACCGATCACGTTCACCCAGATCGCCACCCAGGGGGCTATGCCGGCAAGCGTGCCGAACCAGAACGGCATCATCGTCGTGGCAGAGCGACCGGGAGGGTTCATCCGTTCCTGCAGCCAGCCGAAGAGGATCATCGCGACGTTGGCGCCGATCACACCGATCACGGCGGCGATGTCGGTGATGCCGCTGTAGGAGCCGATCAGCACGATCATCAACGTCGCGCTGAACGAGTACTCGACCCAGCGGAACCGGTTGATGCCTCGCTGCAGGTCGGCCTCGTAGGTGCCGCGCAGCGCCGTGGCGGTCAGCAGGTGGTCGATCGCGGCGAGCGCAAGGAACAGTGCCACGGCCGCGCCGATCGGCAGGTCGAAGAGCGCCGCGGGCGTGTCGAGTCGTGTGCCTGGCGGGCCCTGCGGGAACGTGGAGGTGATGGTGATGGCGAAATCGCCGGCCATGAACAGGATCAACGCTGCCTGAACGGCGTGCAGCGCCGTGAGGCCGAGGTTCCAGGAACGGAGGTTCCGGAGGCGTTCGGGTGTCATGCCGCTGACGTTAGGTGGCCGTCAGGCACGTCAGGTCACCGTGCACACGATTCCCGTCACGCGCCGGCGGGCATCGCGCGTTGTAACCAGTGAGCCAACGGAGAGGAATCACCCATGACCACGACGACACCGACCCGCCGCACTCGGCCACGCACGTTCGGCGTGCAGCACGACCGTCTCGTCATCGGCGACGTCAGCATCAGGTTCCAGCGAACCCTGCGCGTCTCCGAGAACGGCATCAACGCCCTTCCTCCCGGCTTCGGCTCGTTCCCCCTCCGCGTCGTCGACCCTCGCCAACACCGTCTCACGCCCGACATGGTCGAGCGAGGCGGCGTGATGTTGCCGCTCTACCAACGCGAGGCGATGTGGATCGACCTCGACAGCCACGAGCCCGTCGCCGTCCAGATCGGGGCCGGCGGGCGCTGTGTCGTGTCGGGCACCAAGCTGAAGGACAAGTTGCGTCGCAAGCGGCAGAACTACGTCGTCCTCCCCGACCAGCCGTGGCTCGACGGTTTCAAGACCGGCGACGGTGAGGTGCGCCAGTTCGTCGCCGTGCCCGCGGGCTCGGGCATGTCGGCCGAGGCGCAACTCACCGGGGCCGACACGGTGGGAGGTCTGCAGATCCAGGTCTGGCACCTCACCGCCAAGGCACTGCGGAAGTGGCGGCGCGAGCAGCGTGAGCGCTCGCCCCGCTTCGACGGACTGGTCTGCTACAGCATGATGTCCGCGCCGTCGATGGCGTTGGGTCTCGGGGGTCGTATCCGTCAGGAGATCTACCCCGACACGTTCTCCGCCGACGACTGGCGCACCGAGCCCACGGCGCGGGTGTGGGTGCACCTCGTCGGCGCCGCCGAGTGGCGGGAGTGCACGGGCGAGGTGCCGCCTCCCACGCCGGTCAGCACCGAGTCGTACGTGAGCGCTGGTCTGCCGTGGTTCGACCTCTACGACGCCGACCGGGGGGACCTGCCCACCGCCGAGGAGTTGCGGAACCTGCGCAGCGTGGGTGACCTGATGGGGGTGGACGACGACACGCCGGTGGTCAGCCCGTACGGCAGCGGCGTGGTGCGTTACGGCAACGACCGTCGAGACCCGCTCGACGTGCCGCCGGGCACCTGGCCGTGGGTCTGAACCCGGTCACATCGTTTTCGCCGTCGGGGCACCTCTGCACCGACTAGAAAATGGCCATGACCGCGTCGCTGCCGTTCGAACCCGTGCAGCTGCGTGCGGCCCGACTGCCGGTGAACGAGGCGTCGAGCATGCCGGCGGACTTCTACACCTCGCCCGAGGTGTTCGACCTCGAGGTGCGGCACATCCTGCGCAGGCGCTGGATCTTCCTGTGTCGCACCGAGATGCTCGGTGAGCCGGGCTCGTACCGCTCGTTCGACACGGCAGGTGGACCAGTCGTGCTGGTGCGAGGCGACGACGGCGAACTGCGCGCCTTCGCCAACTTCTGCCGACACCGCGGCTCGATCCTGGTGGAGGGCGAAGGCTCGGCGCGGCGGTTCATCTGCCCGTACCACGCCTGGAGTTACTCGCTCGACGGGGCGCTCTCGACATGCCCCGACATGCAGCAGGCGGTCGACTTCGACCGTGCCGACAACGGACTCGTTCCCGTCCGGCTCGAGACGTGGAACGGGTTCGTGTTCATCAACTTCGACGACGGTGCGACGAGCCTGCTACACGACCTGGGCGACCTGCCGCGACGCATGGCATCACACCGACTCGACGAGATGGTGTGCACGTGGCGGTTCACCGTGATGAACGAGTGCAACTGGAAGCTCATCCTCGAGAACGCGATGGAGTCGTACCACACGGCCATCGTGCACCGGGAGACCGTCGGCCGGCAGGACTCGCGAACGCTGGCGACGACCGGCGACTGGAAGTGCATCCAGGTGATCTCTGGCCGCAGCATCGCCACCCTGCCCGATACTCCCCCGCCGTTCCCCACGATCGAGGGTCTCGACGACGATGCCCGGATGGGCACCTACTTCACGGTGCTGCACCCGGCGTGTCAGTTCGCCGTGGCGCAGGACTGCATGTGGTGGCTCAACGTCACACCGCTTGCCGCTGACCGCACGCTGCTGGAGGTCGGCGGCTGCTTCCCGGCCGACGTGGCGGCGTCGCCCGGGTTCGAGCAGAAGGCTGCGCCCTACTACGACCGCTGGGAGAAAGTGGCCAGGGAGGACGTCGGCATCCTCGAGAAGCAGCAGCGTGCGCTCGCCTCGGCGAAGTACCTGCCCGGCCGGTTGTCGTGGCGCGAGGACGCGGTGCAGGCCGTCAGCATGTGGGTGCTCGACCAGTTGGCCGCTGCCGGGGCGTAGACGCAGCTGGCCCGATCTACGGTGCCGTGCCCGAGGTGGGACTCGAACCCACACGATCTTTCAATCGGAGGATTTTGAGTCCTCTGCGTCTGCCATTCCGCCACTCGGGCAAGTGGTGCACAGATCGTACCGTTCGCGCCGTTGAGGCCCGAAGAAAATCTTGGGTCTGGGTTGCGAACATATGTTCGATACGATAGCGTTTCGCTCACGGCTTCCCCGCTGCAATGAACCGGTCGCCACCGTGCGACCCCAGCCCGGAGTGCCGAATGTCCACCATCACGATCGAAGAACTCGACCCGCTCATCGAGCAGGTGAAGGCGAGTCTGGGGGCAGGGTGTCAGGCCGTGCTGGCGACGCTCGATCGCTTGGCAGCGTGGTGCCATGCAGCCAGGGTGGAGTGCGTACGCTCGCTCGACGACGAGCAGGCGTTGCATCGGGTGCCGCCCACTCCCCTGCGCAGCCAGCGCGACACCGATGGCCTGGCCCGTGGTGCTGCCGTGCTGCGATCAGCTCCCTGGTTCGTCAGGGCGCTGGCCGATGGGCAGACATCTGCTGCCCACCTCGATGAGTTGGCGCACTGTCTGCGACGACTCGACGCCGATCAGCAGCAGGCGCTGCTGGCCGGCCGGGCCGGCATCCTCGCCGTTGCGTGCAGCAGCACCTCCGCCGAGTTCGCCAGATTCCTGCGGCGCGAAGAGCGTCGAGTCGGGCGGTCGCCGAGCGAGAAACGACTCGAGGAGCAACAACGCGCCGTCCGGCTGCGGGCTCGCACCGACCGGGAGACCGGAATGCGGGTGTTCACGCTGTGGTGCGATCCGCTGTCGGCCGTGTCGTTCGAGCAGCGACTCGACGCTGCGGTCGAAGCGCTGTTCCACGACTCCCCTCCTGCGGGCTGCCCGGCCGACCCGCTCGAACGCCATCTGTTCCTGCGGGCCCACGCGCTCCTGCGCCTCAGCGAGGGCTCGGGGGCCGGGGGCCGTCCGGGCCGGCCCGAGATCATCGTGGTGGTCGACGCAGATGCACCCACCGGATGCGGCGCCGGGCCCGAGATCGACTGGGGCCTACCCGTCGAGCTGCCTCCGCGGGTGCTGCAGGCGCTGTCCGGGCGGTCCGACATCGTTCCGGTGGTGGTGCGCAACGGTGTGGTGCTGCACGCTCCCGGCGAACTGCAACTCGGACGGTCGACTCGTCTTGCCAACCGGGCACAGCGGCGGGCTCTGCGCGCGATGTACGCAACGTGTGCGGTGCCCGGATGCGACGTGCACTTCCAGCACTGCAAGATCCATCACGTGCGCTGGTGGCGCCATGGCGGTGCCACGGATCTCGGGAACCTGCTGCCGTTGTGCCACCGACACCACGGGAACGTGCACCTCGACGGATGGGAACTGCAACTGTCTGAACGACGTGAACTCACGATCATCCTGCCCGACGGCACGGTCCGCACCACGGGCCCGCCACGGCGGAGGGCGGCGTGATGGGGGCCGATCAGCATTACCGGCGGGTAATCGGGGTATCGACGGGTAACCGTCTAGCGTTGCTCATCATGCTTGCGTTCACCTTCCCGGGCCAGGGTTCACAACGGCCCGGCATGGGTCGGCCATGGGTCGACCATCCCAGTTGGGAACTGGTCGACGAGGCCTCCCAGGTGGCCGGACGCGATGTCGGTCGCCTGCTGCTCGATGCCGACGCCGATGAACTGCGCGACACACGCAACGCCCAGCTCACCACGTTCGTCTCCAGCCTGATGGTGCTCGACGCCGTCGAGC
>JBJTXX010000199.1:0-5646 GCA_046082485.1 Actinomycetota bacterium | reverse complement strand
GGCCAAGGCTGCGGCCGACGCCGCTGATCGCGCCACCCGCCTGCTGGGTGCCACCAAGCCGCAGAGTCGCCGCGTCACCGTGGTTTTCGACCCGTACGTCACGGCGATGCTGCTGGGCGTCGTGGCCAGCACCCTGAACGGTGAGGCCGTTGCCAAGGGCCGCAGCATGTTCAAGGACCGCGTCGGCGAGCAGGTGGCCAACCCGCTGTTCACCCTGGTCGACGACCCCACCAACACGCTCGCCTACACCGCCACCGATCTCGACGGCGAGGGTCTGGCGGCACGCCGTAACCCGCTGATCTCCGACGGGGTGCTGCAGGGCTTCGTGCACAACAGTCACAGCGCCCGCCGCATGGACACCCGCAGCACGGGCAACGCCGTGCGCGGCGGCTTCAAGAGCACGCCGGGCGTGGGTTGCATGGCGTTGCAGTTGCAACCCGGCACCCGCGACCAGGCCGCGTTGATCGCCGATGTCGACGACGGCGTGCTGGTGCAGAGCGTGCAGGGTCTGCACAGCGGCGTGAACCCCATCAGCGGCGACTTCTCGGTCGGTGCCTCCGGCCTGCTGATCACGAACGGTCAGGTCGGTGCGCCCATCCGCGAGTTCACCATCGCCTCGACCGTGCAGCGCATGCTGCTCGACGTGGCCGAGGTGGGCAACGACGTCGACTGGCTGCCGATGTCGGCGGCCGGTGTGAGCCTCGTCATCCGCGACCTCACGTTGTCCGGCGCCTGACCACGATGCCCGCTGCCTCACCCGCCGCGCTGGCCCGGCACCCGCACCTCGCGGCACCGTTGCCCGCAGGCTGGGTGCGGGTGGACCTCCACAGCCACACGATGTGGAGTGGCGACAGCACCACCACCCCCGACGAGGTGCACCAGGCAGTGGCGGAGAGCGGCATCGACGTGCTGTGCATCACCGACCACAACGCCATCCGCGGCGCGGTGGAGCTGGCCGGTCAGTTGCCGTGCCGGGTGGTGGTGGGCGAGGAGTTGCGCACCCACGCCGGCGAGATCATCGGGCTGTTCCTCACCGAGCGCATCCCGATGGGCATCCCACCGGCCGAGGCGGCCCGGGCGATCCGCGACCAGGGCGGGGTGGTGTACGTGCCGCACCCGTTCGACCCGATGCGCCGCAACATGTCGGAGCCCGCGCTCTACGGGCTGGCGCACGAGGGGTTGATCGATGCTGTCGAGGTGCTGAACGCGAAGACATCGCTGCGCAGCCTGAACGAACGCGCTGCCCATTTCGCCGACGAGTTCGGTCTGGTGCACGGTGCGGGCAGCGATGCCCACGTGCCACTGGCCATCGGCGCAGCGTTCGTCGAGATGCCCGACTTCGACGGGCCGTCCGATTTCCTCGCGAAGTTGCGCGAGGCGCGGGTGGTGGGTCACCACTGGGACGAACCCCGCCCGTGGTCACCGCGCATCCTGCCCAGCGTGTCCACCGACTGAACCGCAGCCGCGGCTAGAACGGGCGCGTGCCCATCATCCACGCGATCGTGCTCGGCCTCGTGCAGGGCCTTGCCGAGTTCCTTCCCATCTCGTCGAGCGGCCACCTGCTGCTCGTGCCGTGGTTGTTCGGCTGGAACGACTTCGCCGATGCGAGCGTGGAGAAAGCGTTCGACGTCGCACTGCACCTCGGCACGCTGGTGGCGGTGATCGCCTACTTCCGGCGGGATCTGGTGGTCTACGTGCGCGAGGGGTTGCGTCTCGTGGTGCGGCGCGACAAGCCGGGGTCACCCGAGGGTCGGCTGGCGTGGCTGCTGGTGCTTTCGTCGGTGCCGGCCGCTGCGGTGGGGGCGGTGGGTGAGAAGTTCATCGACGAGAAGTTGGGCACGCCCGGCATGATCGCGGCGTCGCTGGTGGTTTTCGGTCTGCTGCTGCTGTGGGCCGACCAGAAACAGGGGAACCGGACGTTGGCCGACTACGGCCCGGCCGACGCGGTGAAGGTGGGCCTTGCCCAGGTGCTGGCGCTCAACCCGGGCACCTCCCGCAGCGGCATCACCATGACGGCCGGTCGCCTGCTGGGCCTCGACCGCGACTCGGCTGCACGGGCGAGCTTCCTGATGGCCATCCCGGTCACTGCAGGCGCGGTCGCGTTCAAGATGTTGAAACTGTTCAAGGACGGCATCCCCGACGGGCTCGGCGTGCCGATGGTGGTGGGCATCATCACGTCGGGCATCTCGGGTTGGGTGGCCGTCTGGGGCACCCTTCGCCTGGTGCGCACGCGCACGTTCGCCCCCTTCGTCGTCTACCGCATCGCGCTCGCGGCGCTGGTGTGGGTGCTGATGATCACGGGCGTACGCTGACCCGGTGAGCGACCTCGTCCTGCAGACCGTCCCCCTCGGTTTCCAGTGGCCCACGGCGGAACCGTTCCTGTTCTGCGTGCACCACCTCGACCAGTACCCGGCCGGCAACGCCCAGTTCGGCCCACAGGCCTCGCTGGCCGGGCGTTCCATCGGCAACGACTTCGAGCCGCGCAACGGCTGGCGGATGTACCACGGCAGCACCGTGCCCGGCTTTCCCGAGCACCCGCACCGTGGTTTCGAGACGATCACGTTCGCCCGCCAGGGGTTCATCGACCACAGCGACTCGATGGGCGCCGCGGCACGTTTCGGCCGCGGCGACGTGCAGTGGATGACGGCCGGCAAGGGCGTGGTGCACTCGGAGATGTTCCCGCTGCTGTCTCCCACCGAGGGGAACACCTGCGAGTTGTTCCAGATCTGGCTGAACCTGCCAGCCGTCGACAAGATGGTCGACCCGTACTTCACGATGCTCTGGAGCGAACACATCCCGTCGCACCGCCACGTCGATGCGGCCGGAGCCGTCAGCACGGTCACCGTGATCGCCGGGGAGTTCGAGGGGTTGGTGCCACCGCCCCCGCCTCCGTCGTCGTGGGCGGCGCGGGCCGAGGCCGATGTGGCCATCTGGCACGTGGTGCTGCAGTCGGGGGCGCAGATCACGCTGCCGCCCGCAGCGGGTGACGGCACCGTGCGCGTGCTCTACGTGTTCGAGGGTGGCGTGGCGGTGGACGGCGTTGCCGTCGACAAGGACACGGGGGTCGTGGTCGATTCGTCGCTGCCCGCGCCGTTGGCCGCCGGCCCCGGTGGGGCCGAGGTGTTGATGCTGCAGGCCCGCCCCATCGGCGAACCCGTGGCGCAGTACGGGCCGTTCGTGATGAACACCCGTGAAGAGATCGAGCAGGCGTTCGCCGACTACCGGGCCACCGGGTTCGGTGGGTGGCCCTGGCCGCGGCCCGACCCGGTGCACGGTGGCGAGGCGGCTCGGTTCGCCCGCCACGCCGACGGCCGCCTCGAGCGGCCTCAGGCCGAGGGTGTGGGCTCGGCGAAGTCGTCGTAGGCGTCGAGCGCCCGCGGCCCGTACACAGTGCCCGGGCCTCCGTTCATCAGGATGCTGACGCCGATGGCCTCGGCCACCTCGGCGCGGCTGGCGCCGGCCTTCGCCGCCGCCCTGGCGTGCGAGGCGATGCAGCCGTCGCAGCGATGGCTGATGGCGATGGCCAGCGCGATCAGTTCCTTCGTCTTCCGGTCGAGTGCGCCGTCGGCCATGGCTGCATGGTGCAGTTCGGCGAAACCCTTCAGCACTGCGGGAATCTCGTGGCGAAGTTCGCGCGCCAGCGGTGTCAGCGGGTCCAGCACCTCCGAGCCCCAGTGGTGTTCGTGTTCGGTCATGCGGTCAGGGTACGCGGTGCTGCGGAGGTTCGGCTAGAACCCTTGGCATGCATCCCGCCACTGTTGCCGTGTCCGCAGGCCGCCCCGAAGGAGTGGGCGCTCCGCTGAACCAACCGATCGTGCTCGCCAGCAACTTCCGCACCGATGCGGGGGATTACAGCCGCACGCACGGCACTGCCACGTGGCACGCGCTCGAGGCGGCGGTGGGGGCGCTGGAGGGCGGCACCGCCCTTGCCTACTCGTCGGGCATGGCGGCGGCCTCGGCACCCTGTTCGCATTGGCCCCACGGGTGCTCGTGCTGCCCGATTGCTCGTACCTCGGTGTGCGCGCGTTGGTGAACGACCTCGTGGAACAGGCGCGCATGCAGGTGCGGTTCGTCGACATCTCCGACACCGCGGCCGTGGTGGCCGCCGCCGACGGTGCCGACGTGGTGTGGGTGGAGACACCCACCAACCCCACGCTCGACGTGGCCGACCTCGATGCGATCTGCGGCGCAGCGACTGCTGCGGGTGCGAAGGTGGTGGTCGACAGCACGTTCGCGACGCCGGTGTGCGCGCAGCCCCTGCGCCACGGGGCGACGGTGGTGATGCACAGCGGCACCAAGTTCATCGGTGGCCACAGCGACCTGTTGATGGGGCTCACCGTCACCACCGACCCGGTGGTGCACGATCGTCTGCACCATGCCCGGCTGGTGAACGGGTGCACGCCCGGTGCCCTCGAGGCGTTTCTCGCCTTGCGTGGATTGCGCACCCTGCCATTGCGCATGGAGCGTGCCCAGCAGAACGCGCAGGAACTGGTGCAGCGACTGCGCGCCCACCCGGCGGTGGAGGAGGTTCGCTGGCCCGGAAGTGGCGCCATGGTCAGCTTCATCCTGCGCGGCGGGGCCGCGGCTGCCGACGCGGCGTGCGCAGCGGTGCAGTTGGTGGTGCCGGCCACCAGCCTCGGCGGAGTCGAGACCACGATGGAGCGTCGCCAGAAGTACGCGGGCGATGCGCACGTGCCCCCGGGCTTGATCCGCATGAGTGTGGGCATCGAGCACGTCGACGACATCTGGGCCGACCTGCAGCAGGCACTCCCCACGGCCTGACGTGCCGCGGGCGCTCTGCCCGAGGCGTCAGACTCGGCGAGCGATCACCAGGTCGCCGCTCGCGAGAGCGGCACTGAGGCCCGCAGCGCAATCGGGTGGCACCGCCACCTCGGCTCCAGCGGTCTCGCTGCGTGGTGCCGCGCTCGTGCCGGACGTGGCCATACCGTCGCAGAGTCTGGTGCCGCCGGAGAACACCGAGACGGCCGGGGCGCCGGCCAGCGAGGGAAGTCCGTCGCCGGGAACGGAGAAGACCACCCAACCCGCCGGCACCGTGCCCTCGCCGGCGACATCGAGCGCCGTCAGCGGTTGGCGCGCCGGCACGGTGCGGGCGGCCACCGGGTTGTCGGGCAGTTCGGCCAAGGCGTCGGTTGGCACCATTGCCTCGGGCCAGTCCTCCTGCAGCGGGGCCAGTGGCGCCCCGGCCTGCGTGGTGCCGGCCGTCAGCCACACCCGACGGGTGGCGCCCCAGAGCGATCGTTCGCGCTCGAGGGCCGATTGGGCGGAAGTCAGCTGTGCGGCCACCACGGCAGCGCACAGACCGACCACGAGCCAGCGCAGCCACGGCCGGCGGGCGAGGAGCAGTCGAAGTCGGGGCAACATGTTCACGCCCACCTCCAGGGTTCGCGACACGAGGTCGGGGGAAGTGCGGGGGAAGTGCGAGGGAGTGGGGTCGACGACCCGAGGTCTGCGGTCGTCGACCGGTCAGTCGCTGCTGGACGTGCTGGACGTGCTGGACGACGAGGTGCTGGTGGCGGTTGCGGTGGCGGTGCTGCCGGCCGACGAACCCTCCGACGACGTGTTCGACGTGCTGCTCGAGTCGCCGGTGGTGGACGACGAGGTGGTCGACGAACTCTTCGACGAGCC
>JBJTXX010000198.1:0-12080 GCA_046082485.1 Actinomycetota bacterium | reverse complement strand
CGCGATGCCGTGGCTGTCGATGAGAGTCTTCACCACGGGTGTCAGCAGGATGCCGCCCACTGACAGCCCCGATGATGCCGCGGCGATGGCAGGTGCCCGCTTCGTGTGAAACCACCGCGTGACCACGGTGGTGGCGAGCGTGAGCCCGCTGGACGACCACGCCACCGAGAACACACCGTACGCCAGGAACAGCTGCCACTTCTCGGTGACGAGACCGAACGAGGCGAGCGACACCGCACCGAGCACCGCGCCGCCGTAGGCCACCGTGCGCACGTCGCGCACTGCGATCATCCGTGCCACCACCACGTTCCACAGGCCACCCACGAGGAAGAAGAAGGTGGTCGCGACCGAGAGCGACGAGATGTTCCAGCCCTGCTCCTTGCTGAACGCGTTCAGGTACACGCCCATGCCGTAGAACCCGAGGGCCGAGCCGAAGAACAGCATCATGAAGCAGCCGGCCACCACCCACCAGCCGGGGAACGCGTCGCGCCTCGCGAGATACACGCGTGTGTCTGCTGCGGGCATGCGGCCCCCTTCCCCGGGGGAACCCTAGACGTGCAGTCTGTGTGCGGCCGTGCTCAACGGAACGCCGCGTGTTGTGCTCAGGCGAATGCTACGTAGCCGTCGAGCTCGAGCACGTCGGCCAGCTTCGGCCCGCCCGACTTCACGATGCGTCCGGCCACGAGGATGTGCACCGCATCGGGCTTCAGCTCCTCGAGCAGGCGCACGTAGTGGGTGATTGCCAGCACGCCGAGGTTGCTCTCGTGCGTTGCTGCCTCCACCCGGCGAGCACAGTCGCGCAGTGCGTCGATGTCGAGACCGGAGTCGAGCTCGTCGAGCACCGCGAAGCGAGGGACGAGCACCCCCAGCTGCAGAGTCTCGTTGCGCTTCTTCTCGCCGCCCGAGAGGTCGACGTTCAGCGCACGGGCCACCAGGTCGGCATCGAAGTTGATGCGGCCGGCCTCGGTGCGGATGACGTCACCGAGTGTCGACACGTCCCGGCCGCGTGCGGCGAGTGCCTCGGCCAGCACCGCATCCACGTGCACACCCGGCACCTCGGTCGGGTACTGCATCACGAGATGCAGACCGCGCACGGCCCTCTGCCACGTGGGGAGGGCGAGCATGTCCTCGCCGTCGAGGGTGACGGTACCGCCGAGCACCTCGTAGCCGGGCTTGCCCATGATCACGGCCGACAGCGTGCTCTTGCCCGCACCGTTCGGGCCCATCACCGCATGCACCTCGCCGCTGCGCACCGTGAGGTCGATGCCCTTCAGGATCTCCTTGTCGGCAACGGCTGCGCGCAGGCCCTTGATTTCGAGCGTGCTCACTTCGCACCTCCGGTGTTCACGACGACCTCGCCGTCCCTGATGGTGACCGGGTACGTGGCCACGGGCTGCGTGGCCGGGAGTGTGTCGGGGTGACCCGTCTCCAGGCTGAACGCGCTCCCGTGGCGGATGCACTCGATCTGCTTCGTCTCGCACCACACGATGCCCTCGCTCAGCCGCACATCGGCGTGGCTGCAGAGGTCATGCACCGCGAACACCTCGTCGTCGATGCGCACGACCACCACCGGGGTGCCGTCGACGTCCACGTGCACCGCCTTGCCGTTCTCCAGTTCGTCGAAACTCAGCGTCATCACGCCACCTCCGCCGCGAGTTTGGCGGCCACGGCGGCACGCAGCGGGTCGGCATCGAAACCGCGGGGCATGCGGTCGAGCACGTCGTTGAAGAAGCCGAACACGATGAGCCGCTCGGCGACCTCGGGCGGCACGCCACGACTCTCGAGATAGAAGCGGTGCTCGTCCTCGATGGAGCCCACGGTGCTGGCGTGGCTGCACTTCACCTCGTTGGTCTCGATCTCGAGGTTCGGCACGCTCTCGGCCCACGCGCCCTCGCCGAGCGTGAGGTTGCGGTTCGTCTGGAACGCCTCGCTGTGCGCCGCGTTCTTCGCGATGTGGATGAGTCCGGTGTACACGCTGCGGGCCGAGCCGCCGACGGCGCCCTTGAACAGCAGGTCGCTGTGGGTGCGCGGTGCCTCGTGGCGCTGCAGCGTGCGGAAGTCGTGCATCTGCGTGCCGCTCGCGAAGTACAGCGCCATCTGCTGTGCGCTCGCTCCCTGCTCCACCAGGCGTGCCTCGGCGCGCACCCGCGCGTAGTCACCGCCGAGCGCCACGGTGAACAGGCGCGTGGTGGAGTCCCTGTGGCCCACCGACTGCTGGTGGCCGATCATCCACGCCGAGGAACCGAGCTGGTTTACCGCCACGTAGTTCACGCGTGCTGCGCGTGCGGCGCGCACCTCGAGCACGGGCACCACCAGCGAGCGGATGCCGTCGGGCGACACGAAACGCTCCACCACGGTGACCTCGGAGTCCTCGCCGGCGTCGATCACGAGGCGCGGCCACGCCACGGTGCCGTCGGCCTCGAGGTGGTGCACGATCTCCACCGTGCTCTCCACGGCACGGCCCTTAGGGATGACGAGCGCGATCTCCCGGGCGGAGGCTGCGTTCATCTCGGCGAACACGTCGACGGGGGTCTGCATCACGGTGCCGGTGAGCGAACGGTCGGCACGGAGGGAATCCGCGTTCAGGGTCTCGGTGCGCACCTCGCCGTGTGCGTAGCGCGACATGTCGAGCTCGCCGATGCGGCTGTAGCGCCAGATCTCCTCGTCGGTGCTCGGCATCAGGGGGGTTGCGTTCACGGTCAGTCCTTCTTGCGGCGCCACCAACGGCGCTTCCTGTTCTTCTCGGCCTCGACCTCGGCCAGCACCTGCATGCCGATCGAGTTCACGATGACCTCTGCGGCGTCCAGCACAGCTGCCGCCGACCCGTCATCCAGTCCGGGCACCTCCTCGGGCGTGGGCGGTGTGAGCGTGGAGCCGTGCACCCATGCCACGTCGGCGAGGCGGCGCTCGTAGCGGCTGCAGTTGTCGGGGCAGCGCCACGGTGCCTCGGGTGCGAGGTCGAGGTTGCACTTGCGCACGGCATCACCGTTCGCGTACGTGCGGCTCTCGAAGTGCTTGCACTCGGTGCGCATGGGCATGCCCGAACCCCGCTCCGTTCCCGATGCAGCCCGGTCAGCCGACCGAGCCCTCCATCTGCAGCTCGATGAGGCGGCTCCACTCCACCGCGTACTCCATGGGGAGCGTGCGGGTCACCGGCTCGATGAAGCCGTTCACCACCATGCTCATTGCCGCCTCCTGCGTGAGGCCGCGCGACATGAGATAGAAGAGCTGCTCGTCGGCGATCTTCGACACGGTGGCCTCGTGGCCGATCTCGGCGTCGTTCTCGCCGACCTCCATGTACGGGAGGGTGCGGCTCTCGCTGTCGCCATCGAGGATGAGCGCATCGCACTGCACGTGGCTCTTGCAGCCGTGTGCACCCTCGTCCACGCGCACGAGTCCGCGGTAGGTGGTGATGCCGCCGTCCTTGCTGATCGACTTCGACACGATCTTCGAGGTGGTCTCCGGTGCGGCGTGCACCATCTTCGCGCCGGCATCCTGGTGCTGGCCCGCACCCGCGTACGCCACCGACAGCACCTCGCCGGTTGCCTTCGGCCCCACGAGGTACACGCTGGGGTACTTCATGGTGAGCTTCGAGCCGATGTTGCCGTCGATCCACTCCATGTGGCCCTCGGCCTCGACGCGGGCGCGCTTGGTGACCAGGTTGTAGACGTTGGGCGACCAGTTCTGGATGGTGGTGTAGGTGACACGCGCCGACGGCTTCACCACGATCTCTACCACCGCCGAGTGCAGCGAGTCGTTCGTGTAGACAGGGGCCGAGCAGCCCTCGATGTAGTGCACCTGACTGCCCTCGTCGGCGATGATCAGCGTGCGCTCGAACTGGCCGGCGTTCTCGCTGTTGATGCGGAAGTACGCCTGCAACGGCATCTCGCACTTCACGCCCGGCGGCACATAGATGAACGAGCCACCGCTCCACACGGCCGAGTTCAGTGCCGCGAACTTGTTGTCGCCGGGCGGGATGACACTGCCGAAGTAGCGCTTCACCAGATCGGGGTACTCGCGCAGCGCTGTGTCCATGTCGCAGAACAGGATCCCCTGCTTCTCGAGGTCCTCGCGATTGCGGTGGAAGACGACTTCGGATTCGTACTGTGCGGTGACGCCGGCGAGGTACTTGCGCTCGGCCTCGGGGATGCCCAGCTTCTCGTAGGTGGCCTTCATCTGCTCGGGCAGGTCGTCCCACTCGCTGACCTGATCGGTGGCCGGACGCAGGTAGTAGAAGATGTCCTGGAAGTCGATGTCGGGCATGTTCACGGCGAACCAGTCGGCCATCGGCTTGCGGTCGAACAGCGACAGGCTGCGCTGGCGGAACTTCGTCATCCAGTTCGGCTCGCCCTTCCACCAGCTGATCTGGTCGACGACACCGTCGTTCAGGCCCTTCTCGGGCTTGAAGGCGTACTCGACGTCGCTGTCGCTCCAGCCGAGGTCGTACTTGCTGAGGTCGAGATCGAAGGACATCGTGGCTACCGTCCGGAAGAGCGAGGGGTCGGTGCAATTTGCACTACCGGCATAGTAACAATTCGGATGGTGGATGCCCACCCGTGCCGAAGTCGCTGTCGCTCGCTGCGCACTCGTCGAGCGCCAGCACCACCGGCACCAGTCGCTGGCCCGTGAGCGTGAGGCAGTACTCGTAGCGCTCGGGGCGCTCCTGGTACTTCACCTTCTCGACGATCCCCTCGTCGGTGAGGTACTTCAATCGGGCCGCCAGCACATTGCGGGCGATGCCCAAGTCCACGCACATCGACTCGAAGCATCGGCGACCCTGCACCAGTTCGCGCAGCAGCAACAGATTCCAACGCCCACCGACCAGATCGAACCAATACCTCACCGAGTGGTCGAGTTGCCGCACTCCGTCTCTTTTCATGCGGGGAAGGAAACCCGCCGCGTCACGAACACACATAGGGACTTCAGTCCGTTTTCGCGCGGCATCACGCCACTCGGGCCGCACCCATTTCGATGAAGATGCACTCGCCCGGGCACGCCAGAGCGGCACCGATGACCGACTGTTCGAGCCGCGGATCCACACTGGCGACACTGCCCGAGCCGCCCGGATCGTTCATCACCGAGCCCGAATCCACCACGTAGGCGATGCCGTCCTCGAGCAGCGTGAAGACGTCGTGGCAATGGTCGACACACAGCCCGTCGCCGGTGCACAGGTCTTGGTCGATCCACACTCGCACGCGCCAGAACCTACCGCCGCTCGCCACGACGTGCTGTGTCGGCGCGGTACGGTTCGGCCGTGCAGGAACCGGTGGCGCCCCGAACCCCTCACGTGTGGCATCGGCCGACCGGTGACGTGGACGACCCGTGGGCCTGGCTGCGCGACCGCGACGACCCGCGCACCATTGCCTACCTCGAGGCCGAGAACGCTCACGCCGATGCGTGGTTCGCACGGCACCGACCGCTGACCGACGCGATCTTCCGCGAGATCAAGGCGCGGGTGCAGGAGACCGACGAGAGCGCACCGGTCCGCAAGGACGACTGGTGGTACGTCACCCGCACCGAGGAAGGGCGCAGTTACCCCATCCACTGTCGTGGCCGCACCGCAGCGACGGCGACCGAGCAGGTGCTGCTCGACGAGAACGTGGAGGCAGAGGGACACGAGTTCTTCGCCGTCAGCGCCTTCGACGTGAACCCACAGCACACCGTGTTGGCATGGGGCAGCGACACCGACGGCAGCGAGCACTACACGATGCGGTTCCGCGACCTCGCCAGCGGGGCGGACCTCGCCGACCACATCGAGGACACCACGTGGGGTGGCACTGCATGGTCGGCCGACGGCGCCACGCTGTTCTACGTCACCCCCGACGAGCACGAGCGCCCCTCGAGTGTGTGGCGGCACCGGGTGGGCACTGCCCAGGCCGACGACGTGCTCGTGTTCCACGAACCCGACGAACGGTTCTACGTGTACGTGGAACTGAGTCGCAGCGGCGAGTGGGTGGTGATCGACACCGCCAGCAAGACCAGCACCGAGGTTCGCATCGTGCCGGCCGCGACGCCCGACACCCCACCGATGGTGGTGCGCCCCCGGGAGGCCGACCACGAGTACGGCCTCGAGCACTGGGGCGACCGCTGGCTGGTGTTGACGAACCTCGACGCCACCGACTTCCGCGTCATGACCGCCGCCATCGACCACCCTTCGGAGTGGACCGAACTGGTGCCGCACGAAGCGGGCCGGCGCATCGTCGGCATCGACGCGTTCGCCTCACACCTCGTGCTGCATGAATGGGCCGATGCCCAGCCACGCCTGCGCCTGCTCTTCCACGACGGCACCGAGCGGACGATCCATGTCGCCGACGAGCCACACGAAGTGGAACTCGACTCGAACCCCGAGTGGCACACCGTCACCCTGCGATACGCCACGCAATCGCTGACCTCGCCGGCCACCGTGTGGGACGAGAACGTGCGCACGGGTGAACGGGTGATGGTGAAGCAGGTGCCGGTGCCCGGCGCCGACCTCAGCCTCTACACATCACAGCGCCTGTGGGCCACCGCACCCGATGGCACCAAGGTGCCGGTCGACATCGTGCACCGACGCGACGCCCCTGCCGACGGCACCGCTCCACTGGCGGTGTACGGCTACGGAAGCTACGAATCGTCACTGCCGCCGTGGTTCAGCGTGGGCCGCCTGTCGCTGCTCGATCGCGGCGCCGTGTGGGCACTGGTGCACCCGCGTGGGGGCGGCGAGTTGGGCCGCCAGTGGTACCTGCAGGGTCGGCTCGGGCACAAGCGGAACACCTTCACCGACACCATCGCCTGCGTCGAGCACCTCGTGGCCGCCGGCTGGGGCCACCCGGGTCGGGTCTCGCTGCGAGGCGGCAGCGCGGGCGGACTGTTGGTCGGGGCGTGCGTCACCATGCGTCCCGAGTTGTTCGCTGCGGCCGTGGCCGAGGTGCCGTTCGTCGACGTCGTCACCACGATGAGCGACCCCACCATCCCGCTCACCGTCACCGAGTGGGAGGAATGGGGTGACCCGCGCAGAGAACCGATGGCGTCCTACATGCTCTCGTACTCCCCCTACGACCACACCACCGCACGTGAGTACCCGGCTCTGCTCGTGACGGCCGGGCTCAACGACCCGCGGGTCAGCTACCACGAGCCGGCGAAGTGGGTGGCGAAACTACGCGCCATGCGCACCAATGACGCCGCCTTGCTGCTGCGCACCGAGATGGGCGCTGGCCACGGCGGGCCCACCGGCCGCTACGAGACGTGGAAGGATGAAGCCCGCGTGCTGGCCTTCACACTCGTGGAGTCGGGGTGGTCGGCGTAGCACCCCCGGCCGGGCGTCAGAGCAGCGCCGCCGCAAGGGCGAGGAGCAGGAAGCCGGCGTTGCGCAGGATGTGCACCACACCGATGGGCTTGGCGCTCCAGGAGCCGAAACACGCACACACCGGCCGTTGCCCCTGCGCCAGGCGCAGCGCCAGCAATGCCGTGAAGGCCACGAGCATGGCGACTGCGATCCACGCGACGAACGAGCGCTGCCACACCGCGGCCAGCAGGGCACCGACGGCGATCTCCGCGAACGGCACCGGCCGCGCCGCGAAGCGTGGCACCCCCAATCCATCCGCCCCGGCCTGCCACGCCTGCGGCGAGGCGAGTTTCGACGCACCAGACACCAGGAACACCAGCCCGATCGCCACGGAAGCGACGGCCCCGAGCGCGTCGCCGGTCATCCTGCGGCGAGGTCGATCGTGAGGCCCTCGCTGGCCACCACCACACGCGGGCCGACGTCCGCGGAGGACGCGGCGATGGCATCGAGCGCGTCGTCGTTGCGGGTGGGGTCGTGGTGGAACAGCGCCAACGTCGCCACCGAACACTCCTGTGCGAGCCACAGTGCGTAGTCGATGGTCGAGTGACCCCAGTGGCAACGCCCACCGAACTCCGCAGCGGTGTACTGCGCATCGTGGATCAACAGGTCGACCCCCTGCACCAACTCGCGGGCCCCGTCCGTCACACTGAACGACCCGTCGTGCGGCTGCTGGTGATCACTGAGATAGGCCACCGATCGACCGCCCCACTCCACCCGGTAGCCCAGCGTCGGTCCGATGTGCGGCACCAATCGCGACACCACCGAGAACTCGCCGATCATGAACTCCGCGTCCTCCAGTTCGCGGAAGCGAACGCAGCCGGGGAACTGCTGCAGGCGCACCGGGAACATCGGGGGCCGGATCATCTCGTCGAACGTTGCGGCAAGGCTGCGGCCGTCGTCCTGCTTCGGCGCGAAGAGGTCGAGATGGGAACCCTCGCGCAGCAACGGCGAGAAGAAGGGCAGTCCCTGCGCGTGGTCCCAGTGCAGGTGACTCAGCAGGCACGTGCCACGGAACGGACGATCGGCCGGCTGCGCCGCACCGAGATAGCGCGCGCCGGTGCCGATGTCGAAGAACAGGGGGTCGTTGCCGGGTGCCGACAGCGCCACGCACGAGGTGTTCCCGCCATACCGGCGCGTGTCGTCGCCGTGACACGGCGTGGACCCGCGAACACCGTAGAACGTGACTTTCACGAAAACCCCCTGAGGGTCGAACGCTAGGTCGGGTGGCCGCGGGCAGGCAATGGCTCGCTGCGTGACGCGCGTCATAGCCCGTGTACCTTTCCGGCATGAGCGCACCCGAGCAGATCACGGTGTCGGCAAACGGCGTCGACTTCACGGCACTGGCCATGGGCGAGGGGCCATTGGCCCTGTGCCTGCACGGATTCCCCGATAGCGCCCACGGTTGGCGACACCTGTTGCCCGCACTCGCCGACGCTGGCTACCGGGCCGTGGCGCCCTTCCAGCGGGGTTACGCACCCACTTCGGTGCCTGCCGACGGCCTCTACCAATCGGGTGTGCTGGGTGTCGATGCAAACGCCCTCCACGAAGCGCTCGGTGCCGACGCGGGAGCCGTGATCATCGGTCACGACTGGGGCGCCTCCGGCACCCACGCCGCCGCCGTGCTGCAGCCCGAACGCTGGCGCAAGGTGGTCACCATGGCCGTGCCGCCGGGCGGGGCGATCGGGATGTCGTTCCTCACCAACCTCGCCCAGATCAAGCGCAGTTGGTACATGTTCCTGTTCCAGCACCCGATCGCCGACATGGTGGTGCCGGGCAACGACCTGGCCTTCATCGACATGCTGTGGGCCGACTGGTCGCCCGGCCACGACGCCACCGAGGATCTGGTGCACGTGAAGAACTCGCTGCGCGACCCGGCGAACCTCGCCGCCGCACTCGGCTACTACCGGGCCACCATCGGCGCCGGGCCACGCGACCCCTCGTTGGACGCGGCACAGGCAGCCACCAGCGAGGTGCCACCCCAGCCGACCCTGTACCTGCACGGCCGCAACGACGGCTGCATCGGCGTCGAGGTCGCGGAGTTGGCAGCAGCGATGGCGCCACCGAACCTCACCGTCGAGATCATCGACGGGGCCGGCCACTTCCTGCACATCGAGCGGCCCGATGCCGTGAACCGCCGGATTCTCGAGTTCCTCGCATGACGCGTGAGAACGCGCCGACTCTGCCCGACGGCCTGGTGGTGTTCGTGAAGCGTGAATGCGCCACCTGCCAACTCGTGGCGCCGCTGCTCGGCGGTATCGCCGCCACGGTCTACACGCAGGACGACCCAGCGTTTCCCGAGAGCGTCGCCGCAGTCCACGACGCGGACCTTTCGTTCAGTTGGCACCACGACATCGAGACCGTTCCCACCCTGATCCGCGTGCAGGACGGCGTCGAGGCGGAGCGCACCGTCGGATGGTCGAGGGCGGACTGGCAACGCATCACCGGTGACGCTGCGCTCGGCGCCGACCTGCCCGAGATGCGGCCCGGTTGCGGGTCGATGAGCGTCGACCCCGATCTGGAGGACGCGCTGGCTGCACGATTCGGGGCAAGCGTGCTCGCCTCGCGCCGCATCGAACTGGCGTCGCTCGACGACGACATCGAGGCGATGTTCGACAGGGGCTTCACCGATGGCCTGCCGGTGGTTCCACCGACCGAGGAACGCGTGCTGCGGATGCTGCGCGGCACCGACCGTGACCACTCGGAGATCGTGGCCGTGGTGCCACCCGACCTGGTGCCGGTGACGGTGGAGAAGGTGGCCGTGAACGCGGTGATGGCGGGCTGCCTGCCCGAGCACCTGCCATGGGTGCTGGCCGCCGTGGAGGCCGCCTGCACCGACGAGTTCAACGTTCACGGTGTGCTGGCCACCACGATGCCGGTCGGTCCGGTGCTGATCTGCAACGGCCCCGGCACACGGGCCATCGGCATGAACGGTGGAGGCAACGCGCTGGGGCAGGGCAACCGGGCCAATCTCACCATCGGCCGCGCCCTCCAGTTGGTCATCCGCAACGTGGGCGGTGGCCGCCCCGGCGAGGTCGACCGTGCGACCCACGGCAACCCGGGGAAGATCTCGTTCTGTTTCGCGGAACTCGAGCAGACGTCGCCGTGGACCTCGCTGTCGGTGGGCCTCGGCTTCGAGCCAGATGACGACACGGTCACCCTCTTCGCCGGGGAAGGACCGCGCTGCGTGGTGGACCAGAAGGCCCGCACCGCCACGGAGTTGGTGAACACCTTCGCCGCGTGTCTGCGCACGCTGCACCACCCGAAGTTGGTGCTGGCCTTCGATGCCGTGCTGGTGGTGGGCCCTGAACACGCCAGGGTCTTCGCCGACGAGGGCTGGGACCGCGAGCGCGTCCTGCACGAACTGCACCAGCGGCTGCAACTGCCCGGCGCCGAACAGGTGCACGGCGCCGGCGAGATGGCCGAGGGCGTGCCGGCCCACGTGCGTGATGCCACCCTGCCGAAGTTCCGGTCCGGTGGCATCCTGCTGGTGCATGTCGGGGGTGGGGCCGGCCTGTTCTCTGCGATCATCGGGGGGTGGGCGAACGGTTCCACCGGCTCACAGCCCATCACCCATCGAGTGCGAAGGAGTGTGGCCCGATGACCAGAGTGCTGCTCGACCCCACCGGTGAGCGCACGGTCGCGCACCGCGAGCGACTGCCGCGGCCAGCCTCGCTGCAGGGTCAGGTCGTCGGGTTGCTCGACATCAGCAAGCCACGCGGCGACGTCTTCCTCGAACGGCTGCACGAACTGCTCACCGACGCAGGGGCCGAGGTTCGCCGCTACCGCAAGCCCACCTTCACCAAGCCGGCCCCGGTCGACCTCCGCCAGGAGATCGCCACCCAGTGCACGCTGGTGATCGAGGCGCTCGCCGATTGAGGCAGTTGCACGTCGTGCAGTGTGCACGACATCGTCGACATCGAACGCCGCGGAGTGCCGGGGATGTTCATCGCGTCTGCCGAGTTCGTGCAGGCCGCAGTGGCTCAATCCACCGCTCGCGGCTTCCCCGACGTGGCCCGGGTGTTCACCCCGCACCCCATCCAGGACCGCACCGACGCCGAGATGCGGGCCTACGCGGAGGCCGCGTACGATGCGGTGATCGCAGCCATCACCGGTTGACGCGATCCCCCACCCCATGAAGACCCGGCTCGCCGCACTCGTTCTCGCGCTCGTCGCCACCTGCACGGTGTCGGCGACGTCGGTCGCCCCGGTCGCCGCCGTGTCGTGCACCGTCTCCGTGAACCTTGCCCCGGGTGCGGTGAACCCCGCAGTGCTGTGCCTCGAGCAGCGACTGGTGGAACTCGGCTATTCGGTCGGCACGCCCGACACCTCGTACGGCGCGGCATCGCAGGCAGCGGTCAAGGCCTTCCAGACCGACCGCGGCATGTACCCGCACGGCTGGGTCACGGCCATCACCGCACGGCAGCTCGGGCTGCGCGGCCCCCTGCCGAACGGGCCGACCATCCCCAAGGTCACCGTCATCGGAGACAGCACCTCGGCCGCGATGCGTTGGTACGACGAGGCCAACGGCACCAGCGAGATCTACGACGTGATGGGCACCGGAACCGACCTCGCGTGGTCGGTCGAGAGCTGCCGCCGGTTGGTGACGGCGAGTTGTCGAAGTCGGTCCGACACCGTCACCAACGTGAGGATGACACCCGTCAGCGCGCTGCCGCTGATGCAGGGCAGTCTGCGCGGGAAGTTGGGCCAGGCACTGGTGATCATGGCCGGCTACGACGACTGGACCATCGCCGGAGCG
>JBJTXX010000197.1:0-3119 GCA_046082485.1 Actinomycetota bacterium | reverse complement strand
TGAAGGCGGCGCGCTGGGTGACGAGGATGTACTTCAGTTCCTCACGGAATGCCTCGGCCTCGGCGGTGTCGGCGAAGTAGCCGCCCTCCGTGCCCCAGGCGGTGATGGTGTCGGCCACGCGGTCGATCACCTGACGCAGCGACGACTCGCGCTCGGCCGTGCCCAACGTGCCACGGAAGTACTTCTGGGCGACGATGTTGGTGGCGTTCAGCGACCAGCTGACGGGGAATTCCACACCCAGCTGCTCGAACGCGACGGAGCCGTCCTTCCAGTTGCTGATGCGGGCATCGCGGTGCTCCCAGACCACCTCGTCGTAGGGGTGGACCCCCGGCGAGGTGAAGTGCCGGGAGATTCCGATGGCGAGACGATCGGGCGCCAGAGACATGACGTGGGGTCCTTCTGCGAGTGTGCGTGAGGTGTTGGCGGGCTGTGCCCGGGAGGCTGCCGACAGAAGCGCACACCACAACATGTGGTGTGCAACCCCGCCGGTCGAACCCCCCGACCACAAGAGGTTGGAAGATTACAGCACTGTAGTTACACCTGTGTCAACGATCCTCATCCAGCGCGGAGGACGGTGCAGGAGAACAGGTTCCTGAGGCCTGCCCCCACGACAGGAACCGTTCCCGGTTCCCGAAGTCCATCCGCCCCCCTGCACCGTCGACCACTGACGTGGCGAAGGATACGGGCATCCCCCTGTGGGCAGGAAGAGGTACAACCGTGTGAATTGTCAGGGGAAACCACTGTGGACAGCAGGTGAACAATCACACCTTTTCCACATTCCCCACAGCGCCCACCGCGCCGTTGCGGCGAGACGTCAGGCCGGAGCCACCTCGACGGGGATCCCGTTCAGCACGGATGTGCCGCTGAGGGGGTCGAGCGCACCATCATCGGCCAGCACGTTGCTGTTCACACCGGCCCGTTCTGCGGCCACCCGCAGCCGGGTGCCCTGCACGCCATGGCCCCAGCCATGGGGCAGGCTCACGACACCGGGCCGGATTGCATCGGTCACCTCCACCGTCGCGTCGAGCGCACCGACACGACTCTGCACGTGGGCGACACCCCCGTCGACGAGACCGAGGCGATCGGCATCGAGTGGGTGCACGTGCAGGGTGCAGCGGGGCTTGCCCTTCACCAGCACCTCGATGTTGTGCATCCACGAGTTGTTGCTGCGCAGGTGGCGGCGACCGACCAGCACCAACGATCGTTGCTCGAGTTCCGGCAGGCTCGCCGTCAGGCGCACCAGATCGGCCATCAGCACCGGATGAGCCAACTCGATGGCGCCCGAGGGGGTGCGCAACACGTCGGGCAGCCTCGGCTCGAGCGCACCGAAGTCCACACCGTGCGGGTTCGCACGCAGCAACTCCAGGCTCGCCCCACCGGGGTTGGCGCCGAACGCCGCGCCGAACGGGCCGGTCTGCAGCATGAAATCGAGCGTGCGCGCCGGGCCTGCCTCGGGGCCGAGCAGGCGCAGCAACTCATCGGGGTCGCGGCCGTGCACCACCGACGACGGGTCGTTCACCGCGTGCTGCACCATCCCGGAAAGGGCGAGATCGTCGGCCGCCGCAGGGTCGGCGTCGGGCCCGAGACCCGCGGCGATCAATGCCAGCTTCACCAGGATCTCCCACTCGTCGGGCTGGCCGGGGTCGAGCGGGAGGACCGGCTCGCTGTAGTTCGCGACGTTGCGCACGCCGAAGCCCAACAGTGCGAGATCGTAGTGGTCGCGTTGCAACTGCGAGGGCGGCGGCAGGATCACGTCGGCGTGGCGCGTAGTCTCGTTCAGGTAGATGTCGACCGCGACCATCGCCTCAAGGCGGGCGAACGCGGCATCGAGTTGGCCGCTGTTCGGCGTGCTCAGCACGGGGTTGCCCGCCACGGTCACCAGCGCACGCATTCCCGCGTCACCGGCATCGGTGATCTCCTCCGCCATCGCCGCGGCGGGGTACTCCCCCATCACCTCGGGTAGTCCTCGCACGACCGTGTGCCCTCGGCCCACCTGGAAACCCTTGCCACGACCACCGCCACGGGTGTTCGCGCTGCCGGCGACGGGCCGAGGGAACATCGCACCGCCGCGCCGATCCAGGTTGCCGCTGGCGATGTTCACCACGTCGACCAGCCACGAGGTGAGCGTGCCGAACTCGGTGGTGGTGGTGCCGATGCGGCCGTACACGCTGCCGCTGCGGGCTGCGCACAGATCACGGGCGAGCCGACGAATGTCGTCGGCGTCCACCCCGGTTGCGGCGGCAACCGACTCGGGCGTGAAGGCCGCCAGTGACTGCAGCACCTCGTCGAGACCGGAGAGGTGCGGCGCCACGTGGCCACCGACGGAGACCAGTCCCTCCTGCGCCATCGTGGTCGCCATCGCAGCCAGCAGCAGTGCGTCGGTGCCCGGCCGGATGGCCAGCCAGCGGTCGGCCTCTTCCGCCGTGCGGCTGCGCCGGGGGTCGACCACCACGAGCGTGCCGCCGCGAGCACGCATCGCCTCGAGGCGGCCCGGCCAGTCGGGCGCCGTGCAGAGACTGCCGTTCGATGCGTAAGGGTTCGCGCCCATCACCACCAGGAAGTCGGTGTGATCGAGGTCGGGCACCGGCACCGTCGCCGGCGAGCCGAAGACATAGGCCGACGCCACCTGTCGCGGCATCTGGTCGACGGTCGAGGCACTGAACCGACGCCGGGTTCCCAGCGCCGTCAGCAGCGTGCGGTTGTGCAGCATGGGCGCGAGGTTGTGGGCGCATGGATTGCCCATGTACACGCCCACCGACTCGCGGCTGTGCCGGTCGATGACACCGGTGAGCAACTCCGCGGTCACCCGCCATGCCTCGGGCCAGTCGACCTCGACATGCACGCCACCCCGCTTCACCAGTGGCTTGCGCAGCCGGTCGGGGTCGTCGTGCAGTTGCTTCAGCGTGCTGCCCTTCGGGCAGAGGTACCCCTTGCTGAACACATCGTCACGGTCACCGCGGATCCGCACCACCTGCTCGTCGCGCACGGTGACCTCGAGACCGCAGCCGGCCTCGCACAGCGGACACGTGCGGAAGGCGGTTCGCACCACCGGCCCCGCGGAGGGTTGCGTCGCCGTCTGCCCGGCGAAGTGCTCGGTTTCGGTTGCCATGGGTGGCATC
>JBJTXX010000196.1:0-4739 GCA_046082485.1 Actinomycetota bacterium | reverse complement strand
GCTGAAGCCCGGTTCGGCCACGTTTCCGTTGCCCGGTGTCACCGCCGAGGTGGTGGACGAGACCGGGGCGCGCATCGATCATGGCGGTGGGTATCTCACGCTCACGCGACCGTGGCCCGGAATGTTGCGCGGAATCTGGGGCGACCCCGCGCGCTACGAGGAGACGTACTGGAGCCGCTACGGCGATCGGTACTTCGCCGGTGACGGTGCCAAGCTCGACGCCGACGGCTACCTGTGGTTGCTCGGACGCGTGGACGACGTTATGAACGTCAGCGGCCACCGCATCAGCACCACCGAGGTCGAGTCGGCACTCGTCAGCCACCCCGCCGTGGCGGAGGCTGCCGTGGTGGGCGCCAACGACGCCACGACCGGTCAGGCGATCATCGCCTACGTCATCCTGCGGTCGGGGCAGGAGGTCAGCGAGACCGACCTGCGCAACCACGTGGCGCACGAGATCGGCGCGATCGCCAAGCCGAAGACGATCTACCTCACCCCCGACCTGCCCAAGACCCGCAGCGGCAAGATCATGCGCCGCCTGCTGCGCGACGTGGCCGAGGGCCGCAACCTCGGCGACACCACCACCTTGGCCGATGCCAACGTGGTGAACGAGTTGCAGCGCCGGGCGAACGAGGCCCCCACCGAGGACTGATCGTCAGGGTCCACTCAAGAACGCGCGGCGTCGTGCCGATGCAGAGGACGTGGCCATCGACGAGAACGACCTTCCTGCTGCATCGATCGATGGCGGGTTCCGGGTGTCGCTCGACCTGCCGTTGCTGTCGGTTCCTGCACCGCTCGATGTCGCCAGCCTGCTGATGCCCACGCGGGGTCTGCGCGAGGAAGCGTCGGGCACAGCGGCCGTGCAGAGCGCAGAGCACGACGTCGTGGGTGTAGCGTTGGATCCCATCGATTCGGCGTCGATCGCCGCTGCGGTGCAGGCCGAACTCGACCGTCTGGCCTTCCTGCCGGATCGTGAGGACGAATCCGGGCCGGTCGCCCTTCCCACCATCGCCCCCGCGGAGGTGCACGTCATCAGTCCGGTTCCCGACGTCGTCGTCGAACCGGCATCGCCTGCCTCGGCCGCGGAGCCGGAACCCGAACCCGCGCCGGCGCTGCCCGCAATGGTCGAGCCCGCGCCGCCAGCCCCGGTTGTGCCAGCCCCGGTTGTGGCGGCCCCGGTTGTGGCGGCCCCGGTTGTGCCAGCCCCGGTTGTGGCAGCCCCGGTTGTGCCAGCCCCGGTTGTGGCGGCCCCGGAACCGACGCCTGCTCCGCCGGTGCCCACCCCGAGCGCTGCCTCGTTCAACCCTGTGCTGCAGCAGGGGCAGGCCTATGCCCCCAAGCCATCGGCTGCGCCGGTGAAACACGCGTATGCCGATCTCGTGGCATCGGCGGCACCTGCGCCGCCGCGCCGCAAGAAGCGCGGTGTGTTCCGGAAGTTCTTCAGCTTCCTCGTCTTCCTGGGGATGGTCGGTGGGGGCCTGTTCGCCGTGAAGCACTTCGTGCTCGACCGCGTGAAGTGGGCCGACGACATCGCACCGCTCGCCCAGCAAGTGGAAGCGGTTCGTGGGCTCTCGTTCGACCACGACGTCCCGATCGTGGTGCTGCCCGCCGATGACTACGCGTTGAAGGTCGCGAGCGACGTCGTGGGTCTGACGGGTGAGGCGCAGGTGCGCACGGCTGCGACCTGGCGTGCCTTCGGAGTGGCGTCGGGCGTGCTCGACCGGCGGTCGGTGGGCCTTGCGACGATGGCCGAGCTTCCCGTCTTCTACGACCCCATCGACGACACCATCTACGAGGTGGCGGGCCTCGACCCAGCACTGCGGCAGTTCCAGATGCACCGTGCGTTGGCGATGGCGTTGCTCGACCAGGAGTTCGGGTGGTGGGCACGGGTCGGCACGGCCTCCCGTTCGGTGCAGGTGGGCACCCGTGGCCTGTACGACGCCGATGCCCTCCGGGTCGCGACCGAGCTGCTCGACTCTCAGGCTCGGGCGGCCGTGAACGCGGCGGTGTTCGGCATGTACGGCGAGTACGCGATCCCGGCGAGCCCTGCGCCGTATGCGACGGCTGCCGCGGCCCGACCCGGGCTGGCGCTGCGCCCCTATCTCGAGTCGCTCGCCGACCGTGAGGTCGATGCCGCCCTCGACGGGGCGATGATCGACGACGGGCGGTTGCTCGACCTGAGGCGCCTGCTCAATCCGGCGGCCTCGCCGACGAACGCCTCGCAGGGAATGCTGTTCTGGTACCACGCCCTGGCATCGCGCATCGACGACGACCTGGCGTGGAACGCAGCGCTCGCGTGGCTGGGCGACGACGTCGTGTTCGAACAGCAGGGTGCTACGACGTGCGCCGTGGCGACGCTGCAGATCTCGCCGACCGCCGCACCCGTGGTGCAGACGGCATTCGACCAGTGGACAGCGACGGCACCCCAGGCGAGCAACACCGTGGTGAGCCAGGTGCAGGGAGCGTCGGGGGTGGTGCAGTTCAACGTGCGGGCGTGTGACCCGGGTGAGCAGGTCGCGACCAACGACGGCTCGTTCCGGCTGTCGCTCGGTGCCTCACCGTTGCGCACCGAACAGTTCCGTCTGCTGCGCGCCACCCAGCCCACGCTCGACGCAGCCACCGCCGCATGCGCGGTCTACGTGGCCGACCCGGTGAGCATGGCCGACGAGCGTGGTCTGGTCGACCCCGCAGAGGGATGGGCGGCGCCGGTGGCGCACCCTGCGCCTAGTCGCGGAAGTTGTTGAACTGCAGGGGGATGCCGAGGTCGGCGCCCTTCAACAACGTGATGACACCCTGCAGGTCGTCGCGCTTCTTGCCGGTCACCCTCACGGTGTCGCCCTGGGTCTGGCTGCTCACACCCTTGGGCCCCTTCTCCTTGATCATCCGGTTGATCTCGCGGGCCTTCTCGCTGTTGATGCCCACCTGAATGGTCATCTGCTGGCGCACGGTGTTCTGGGTGGCTTCCTCGACTTTGCCGTAGTCGACTCCCCGCAGTGACACCCCGCGCTTGACCAACTTCTCCTCCACCACGAGGCGCAAGGCGTTCAGCCGGTCCTCGCTGACCGTGCGGAGGGTGAGCACCAAGTCGTTCTGCTCGATGGTCGAGTTGGTGTTCTTGAAGTCGAAGCGGGTGTTGATCTCGCGCTGTGCCTGATCCACGGCATTGCGCACCTCTTGGCGGTCCACTTCGGAGACGACGTCGAAACTGGGCATGTGTCCCAGCGTAGTGAAGGCGGTAGGGTACGAGTCCGCTGATGGGTCGGTGCCCGAGTGGCCAAAGGGAGTTGACTGTAAATCAACCGGCGTCGTCCTTCGGAGGTTCGAATCCTTCCCGGCCCACCACACTGATCGCCAGGTCCCTCAGGGCCTGGCGATCGTCGCGTCACAGGGAACCACCACATGATCGTCATCGATGCCCAGGGATTGCGTGCGAGCCGTCCGAACCGGCCGCTCTTCGCCGACGTGTCGCTCACCGTCGCGGACGGCGACCGGGTGGGCGTGGTCGGCATCAACGGCTGTGGGAAGAGCACTCTCCTGCGCATGCTGGGGCGCGAACTCGAGCCGGAGGCCGGTGAGGTTCGCTGGGGGCGCGGTGCCCGGGTGGGGTTCCTCGGTCAGCAGCCGCAGTTGCCGGCGGGAACGGTGCGCGATGCGGTCGGCGGCGGCTGGCAGGGCGAGGCGATGCTCGACCGTCTCGGGATGGCGAACCTGGTGGGAGCGCGGACCGATGAGCTCTCCGGCGGTCAGGCCAAGCGTGTGGCGCTGGCCCGCCTGCTGGTCGGGGAGTACGAGGCGCTGATCCTCGACGAGCCCACGAACCACCTCGACCTCGATGCGATCAGGTTCCTGGAGGACTGGCTGGCCGCCTACCGCGGTGGGCTGGTGCTGGTCACCCATGACCGGCACGTGCTCGACCGTGTCACGAACAAGGTCCTCGAGATCGATCGCGGGGCGGCCTACCTGCACGTGCCCGAGGGTTGGCACGCGGGCTCGGGTTATGCCGCCTATCTCGCCGGCAGGGCTGAGCGCGAGGAACGCGCCGAGGCCGCCGAGGCGGTGCGCCGCAACCTGGCGGCACGTGAGTTGGCCTGGCTGCGGCGCGGTGCCCCCGCCCGCACCTCCAAGCCCAAGGCGCGCATCGCGGCGGCCACCGCCGTGGTGAACGGCCGCCGGCAGGCCCCGGCGCGCTCGGGTGACCTGGCGTTGTCGATGGGCTCCCAGCGCCTCGGCTCCAAGGGTGTCGAGGTGCGCGACCTGCAGTTCGCGTGGCCCGACGGCAGCGTGGTGCTCGACGGGGTCAACATCGGGTTCGAACCGGGCGATCGCATCGGCATCGTTGGCCCGAACGGTGCCGGGAAGTCGACGTTGCTCGACCTCGTGGCTGGGCGACTGCAGCCGACCGGTGGTTCGGTCGAGCGCGGCGCCACGGTGAAGGTGGGCTACTACGACCAGCTCTGGCGCGAGGCCGACCCGTCGCAACGGGTGCGCGACGCGGTGGCGGGCGACAAGGGAGAGCCATCGCTCGCCGACGTGAACCTGATGCGTCGCTTCTGGTTCGACGGCGATGCCCAGTTCGCCCCGATCGGCACGCTGAGCGGCGGGGAACGGCGACGTCTGCAGTTGTTGCTCACCCTCGTGCAGCAGCCGAACCTGCTGTTGCTCGACGAACCGACCAACGACCTCGACCTCGACACCCTGCGAGCGCTCGAGGACTTCCTCGACGACTGGCCGGGCATCGTGGT
>JBJTXX010000195.1:0-4260 GCA_046082485.1 Actinomycetota bacterium | reverse complement strand
GGGCGAGAGCAGTCTTGATGGGGATCATGCGTCAGGTCTGTGCGACTGCCGAACACTGCCGCTCGTTGGCGGAGTCTCTGTTTGACAGCGAGGCCGAACCGGAGGCCGGGACAGCCTGACGCTCGAGGCGCAGGCACGGTCAGCGGCCGAGCGACACCAGCACCAGGGCCACGCCGACCAGCACCATGCCCATGGCCTGACTGCGGGCGATGCGCTCGTGATCGACCCGCATCGCCAGCATGATCGTGCTCGCCGGATACAGCGAGGCGATCACCGACACCAGCGACAGCAGCCCCATGCGAGTCGCCACCAGGAACAGGATGTTGGCGAAGGTGTCCAGCAGGCCGGCCACGATCGCCCACTTCGGCGGGGTGCGCAGCGACAAACCACTGGGCCTCGGCATTGACATCAGGATCAGCCCGATCGTGAGCACCGAACTCAGGCGCATCGCCATCGTCGGCCACATGCCCGACTGCTCGCTGGTGCGATCGAGGCAGATCAGCGAGAACCCGATGAATGCGCCCGCGGCGGCCGCCAGCACCACGATGCTGGTGGGCGTGCGCGCATGCGGGGTGCCCACGGCGCCGGTCACCAGCGCGATGCCGGCGAGCGCGGCCAGCACTCCCAGCAGGGCGACCACGCTCGGCCGTTCGCCGAACCCGATGCCCGCCATCATCGGCACGACCGCAGCGATCACGCCCGTCAGCGGCGCCACCACCGTCATCGATCCGCTCGACAGCGCCCGGTACAGCATGGTGATGCCGGCGAAGCCGAACAGGCCGGCCGCCACACCCCACATCCAGTCCCGCACGCCCGGCGCGGGGTCGCCCAGCACCAGCAGGATCAACGCCAAGGGCAGCAGCGCCGCTGCCTGACCGGCGAACGTGACGGCCAATGGCGAGAGGCGCCGCGTGGCCCGGCCGCCGCAGAAGTCGGCCACACCCCAGATGCCGGCGGCCGCTGCGGCGAGCACGATCTCCATCCCCTGAACCTAGTGAGTGGTGCAGCACCGGCCCGTGCTCGACCCGCCGATCTCCCGGCACCGTCCGAGCGAGGTGAAACAACGCGTGTCGGGTGGCCCCGCCCGGCCCCGTCCGGCCCCGCTTGGCCCACCCGGCCCTGCCGACCCTTTCCGCCGCAACCGCTGCGTGAAACGATGTAGCCCGTGGTCGCCGTTCCCGATGCCGTTCCGTCCGCTCGCACATGGCTGTCGCCAGCTGCACGGGTGCGCGAGGCCGAGGTGCTGGCCGCCCTCGACCTGACGCACCTCGACGCCGTCGACCGACGCATCCACGACCTCATCGACCGCAACCGCGACACGCACGACCGTGAGTGCATCAACCTCAACCCTGCCTCGAACGTGATGAACCCCCGGGCCGAAGCAGTGCTGGCGGCCGGGCTCACCACCCGCGCCTCGCTGGGCCATGCAGGCGACAAGTACGAAATGGGCCTCGAGGCGATCGAGGAGATCGAGGTGATCGCCGCCGAAACGGCCAAGGCCGTGTTCGACGCCGCCCACGTGGAACTTCGGGTGGCCTCCGGCGCCATCGCCAACCTCTACGCCTTCATGGCCACCTGCCGGCCCGGTGACTCGATCATCGTGCCGCCCGCCACCATCGGCGGCCACGTCACGCACCGCGATGCGGGTGCGGCCGGCCTCTACGGCCTCGACATCCACGAATGCCCGGTCGACGCCGACTCGTTCACCATCGACCTCGCCGCCCTCGCCGAACTTGCCGACCGGGTGCAACCGAAGCTGATCACCATCGGCACCAGCCTGAACCTGCAGCCGCACCCGGTGCGGCGGATCCGCGAGATCGCCGACCGTGTGGGGGCCCGCGTGCTGTTCGACGCCGCCCACGTGTGCGGCCTGATCGCCGGCCGCGTGTGGCCGAACCCCCTGCAACAGGGCGCCGACCTGATGACCATGAGCACCTACAAGAGCCTGGGTGGTCCCGCAGGCGGACTGGTGTTCACGAATGACGCGGCGTTGGCCGAACGACTCGACGCCATCGCCTACCCCGGCCTCACGGCGAACTTCGACGTCGCCAAGACCGCGGCACTGGGCATCACCATGCTCGACTGGCTGCACCACGGCGGCCCGTACGCGGAGGCGATGGTGGCCAATGCCGCGGCGCTCGCCGCAGCCCTCGAACGGCGCGGCCTGCCAGTGCACCACAGCGCGGTCGGCGCCACCACCTCGCACCAGTTGGCCGTCGATGCCACCCAGTGGGGCGGCGGTCACGCAGCCAGCGTGCAGTTGCGGCAGTCGAACCTGTTGGCGTGCGCCATCGGCCTGCCGGGCCTGCCCGATGGTGCCGGTCTGCGCCTCGGCACACCCGAGATCACCCGCATGGGCATGACCGTCGATCACATGACCGAACTGGGCGAGCTGATCGCCGACGGCCTCACCCGGCCGAACGATGCACCGGCCATTGCCGAACGCACCAGCCGATTCCGCCAGCAGTTCCCCACCGTCCACTTCGTGCGCCACTGAGGAGACCCGCGATGACCACTGACGCCTCACACCTGTCCACCCACCCGGCCGCACTGTCGGCCGAGCAACTCGACGCCTTCCACCGCGACGGCGTGGTGGCCATTCCCGCCGCCTTCAGCCTGGCGGAGGTCGACGAGATGAAGGCCGCGCTCGACGAGTTGGTGACACACGACGTGCCCGAGAACATCCGCGAGAAGTCCAGTGGCGTGGTGCGCACCGCGATGGGGCTGCACCTGCGGCACCCGCTGTTCCAGCGCGTCGTGAACGACCCACGTCTGCTGGTGCCCGCCCGTCAGGCACTGGGCGACGTGCCCGTTTACGCCCAGCAGGTGAAGGTGAACTCCAAGGAGGCCTTCACGGGCGAGCAGTGGCAGTGGCACTACGACTTCGCCACCCACCACAACGAGGACGGTGTGCCGCAGCCGTTGGCGCTGAACATTCACATCTTCCTCGACGACGTCACCGAGTTCAACGGACCGCTGATGTTCATCCGCGGCTCGCACCTCGACGGCCCGGCACCCACCGCGCTCGACACCGTCACCACCAGTTATCCGTTGTGGACCGTCGGCCCCGACGTGGTCGGCCCTCTGGCCGAACGGGGCGGCCTGGTGTGCCCGAAGGGCCCGGCCGGCACCGTGCTGATGTTCGGCGACACGTTGGTGCACGCCTCGCCGCCGAACATGTCGCCGTGGTCGCGCCGCATCTTCTCGCTGATCGTGAACCCCATCAGCAACCGTCAGACCAGCTTCCAGCGCGCCGACCACTTCCACCACCGCGACTTCACGCCGCTCGGCGAGGCCGCCCTCGTCTGAGGATCAGCCGCCGAGTTCGCTGAGGGCCTGCACGCTGGCGGCGTCCTCCGGGTTCAGCTCCAACGCCCGGGTGAGCGCCGACCGCGCCGCCTCGGCGTCCCCCAGCTGCACGTGCGTCAACCCGAGGTTGCGCCAGCCCTCCACCCGCAACGGCACGATCTGCGTGGTGGCGAGGGATTCGGCGAGCGCGCACTCGAGGTCGCCCGCGGCCAGGCACGCAGTGCTGAGCACCAGATGCAGACTGCCGTCCCACGGCGAGTCGTCCACCAACGGACGCGCCTCGGCCATGGCGGCCTTGCCCATCTCGATGTCGCGGTTCAGCAACGCGACCTCCGCCTCGGTGGCCACCCGCAACTCGGTGAGGTACGGGTCGGACGGCTCGGTGGCCTCGGCCTCGATCGCGAACTCGGGCGCACGGTCGGCGTAGCCGGCGCGCAGTTCGTAGCGGGCACGCACCTCGAGCGATCGAGCGGTGGCGTGCGCCTCGGTGGCGCGCTCGAACAGGTCACCGGCGCCTGCGGTGTCGAGGCCGGCTTCCTCCTCCACCGCTCGGCCCATCCAGAACTCGGCCACCAGCCCCTGCGCCAGCGACGGCACCGTCAGCCCCAGCAGCACCACCGCAGCCACCGCCGTCGCCCATGTGGGAGGCCGCAGCCGGCGGGCACCGAGGGGAATGGCGAAGCCGATCAGCAGCCACATGGTGGCGTCGGTGTGCGCGCCGGGGGAGCGGAACAGCAGGTGCACCGCGTAGGCGATCAGCGCTGCCGCGACCACCCGCGCCCACCACTGCTGGCGTTGGCGCCGCAGCCCGATGGCCACGCTGACCCCGAACCACAGCAACGCCGCCACCGCCACCGCACCGCCCCACACCGCCGTGTCGAGCACCACGTTGTGCACGCGGTCCTGCACATGCGAATCACCGTGGCGTGTCTCGAAACCCTGCGGGATGTG
>JBJTXX010000194.1:0-10350 GCA_046082485.1 Actinomycetota bacterium | reverse complement strand
GTAGTAGAGGTTCGGCCACTTCAACAGCAACTTCACGTTGAGGTCAACCCACGGTTCGCCACCGTGACGCATGACGAACGTGAGCTCGGGGAAGTACCAGCACACCTCATCGACGAGTTCCACGTGCTGGGCCGCAAGGGGCAGCCGGGGGCCCGGCACTCCCCCGTTCGGGTCCACGTGCAGGCACCCGAAGAACCGGTCCGGGTGGCGCTCGATGGCAAGTCGTTGGAGGCCGCCGTCGAGCGACGTCCCGATGAGGGCCTTGTCGCTGCCGTGCCCGTCCATCTGGTCGATCACTCCCACGCCGGTCGGCATCCCCATGGGCGGAACCCTAGTGCCCGGCTACGACAGCGACCGAAGTGCCTCGACGAGCAGGTCGATGTCGTGCTCGGTGGTGTGGGCAGCGACGCTCACACGCATCAGTCCCTGTCCGTTCCAGCGGTGGCAGGGCACCTCCACGCGGTGCTCGTCGAACAGGCGCCGCTGCAGCGTCGACGGCTCGATCGCATCGGGCAGTCGCACCACCACCATCTGCCCGATCCAGCGGTGTGGGCCGTCGTCGCCGCCGGGGCTGACCGGCTCGAGGCCGGTGAGCGAGTGAATGCGCTGCCGTGCCCGCAGTGCCAGTTCACGACTGCGGTCCCGTGCCGAGCGCCAATCGTGCGCCTCGGCGAAACGGATCGCGGCAGACGTCGCCAGAAAGGGCGAGAGATCCCGCGTCCCCTGCCATTCGTGCCAGTCGACGAACACCGAGTCACCCGGGGCCTCCGCTTCCCAGCCCCAACTCACGACCAACGGCTGGAGGATGGGTTGCACCTCTCGCCTCGCCCAGAGGAAGGAGGACCCCTTCGGGGCGCAGAGCCACTTGTGGAAGGCACCGGTGTAGATGTCGGCACCGAGGTCGGTGAGAGCGAGGTCGATGTGGGCGGGTGCGTGGGCCCCGTCGATCACCGACAGGATGCCCTGTCTGCGGGCTCGTTGGCACAGTTCGCGGACCGGGAACACGAGGGCCGTGGCGCTGGTGATGTGGCTGAGGAACAGCACTCTCGTACGCTCGGTGACGCCGGCCCACACCCGCTCGACGAAGTCGTCGGCCGCCGTGACGGGCAGCGGAATCGGCACCGGCCGCCACACCGCCCCGGCCTCGGCGCACCGTTTCCGCCAGGTTCGCTGCATGGCGCCGTACTCGTGGTCGGTGGTCACGACCTCGTCTCCGGGTCGCAGGTCGATGCAGTTCGCCACCATGTTGAACGCCGTCGACGGGTTCGGGAAGAACACAAGGTCGTCGGGGTCGCAGCCCACGAAGGCTGCGGCATCCGCCCGTGCCCGGGCCATCAGGGCATCAGCTCGTCGAGCCAACCACTCGACGGGATTCCGCTCCATGTCCATGACCAACCGGTGCTGCGCCTCGAGCACTTCGAGCGGTGTCGCCCCGAACGATCCGTGGTTGAGGAACACGAGATCGGGATCGAGCGCGAAGTCGGCACGTGTGGCGTGGGGCATCGACACCGACGCTACCGCTACGGTTGCGCGGCATGAGCCTCCCCACACACGGCATGTCGGCAGACGAGGCGCTCAGCAGCCTCGACGGCTTTCAGGAGCACGACATCCGCTGGCGCGAGGGTCGAGCATTCAGCCTCGTCTACGTGGCGGGTGGCGAGGTCAGTGCGATCGCCGACGAGGCGCATCGGCGGTATGCGGGCACCAACGGTCTGAACACCGCGGCGTTCCCGAGCCTGCAGCGCATCCAGTCGGAGGTCGTCGGCGCCGTGATCGACTGGTTCCACGGCGGCTCCGATGCAGCAGGCTTCATCACCAGTGGTGGCACGGAGAGTCTGCTGTTGGCAGTGAAGTCGGCGCGTGAACGCGGTCGGGCCGAGCGAGGCGTCACACGTCCCAACGTGGTGCTGCCCAGCACTGCGCATGCCGCGTTCGAGAAGGGTTGCCACTACTTCGACGTCGAGAGTCGTCGCGTCCCGGTCCGCTCCGACTGGACGGCCGACCCTGCGGCGATGCAGGCGGCATGCGACGACGACACGGTGCTGCTGGTGGCTTCCGCACCGCAGTACCCACAGGGCGTCATCGACCCCGTCGCCGACATCGCTGCGTTCGCGGCGGCCCGCGGTGTGAACTGCCATGTCGATGCCTGCATGGGCGGCGTGACCCTTCCCAGCCTCGAACGCCTCGGCCATTCCCTGCCGCTCTGGGATTTCAGGGTCGATGGAGTCACCAGCATCTCGGTCGACCTGCACAAGTACGGCTACTCCACCAAGGGCTGCGGGGTGCTCGTGCACCGCAACCGCAAGCTGCGCTCGTACCAGACGTTCGTGACGGAGAACTGGCTGGGTGGCCTGTACGGCTCGTCGGGCATCCTCGGCACCAAGGGCGGCGGGCCATGGGCGGCGGCGTGGGCGGTCATGCACCATCTGGGCAACGACGGTTACGACCGGCTGACCTCCGCTGCCCGGCACGCCGCAGAGCGCATCGCGGCGGCAGTGGCATCGACCCCCGGTCTCGTGCTGCGTGCCGAGCCGGCGGCAACCCTGCTGAGCTTCGGGGCACAGGACGAGGCAGCGCTCGACGTCAACGCAGTCGCCGACCTGCTGTGGCAGCGGGGCTGGTACGTCGACCGCCAGGGGCCTCCGGCCTCCCTGCACCTCACCGTCAACGCAGTGCACGAACCACTGGTCGACTCGTTCGTGGCCGACCTGCTCGAGTGCGTCGAGGACGCGCAGCGCCGGCAGGCCCAGGGCACTGCCGGCGCATACGGAACGGTCGAATGATGCCGGTCAGGCCGGCGCGGTGATGGGCGTCGGGTCGACGACCGGCCCGAACGTGGTGGCAACACTGGCGATGCCGCCTGCCACGGGAGTGGCGTAGTCGACCTCGGTGAGCGTTCCGCCATTGATGATCACGTCGACCTCGGCGTTGCCCTCCGAGCCGACACCGAGTGCGGTCGCAAGCACGGTCACCCTCAACTTCACCTCTCCCCCGGCGTCGGCGAGCACGCCGATCGAGACGGGTGCGGTGAGCGCCGACATCGGGTCGGTGCTGGCCGGCGGCACGTCGAGCAACTCCCAGTCGCCGCCCTCGGGCTGCGCCCAACTGGCGTCGGGGAGGATGATGTACTTGACGGTGGCACCATTCGAAGTGAGGTCGAGCCTGCTGCCGGTGCCGAGGCGGTCGCCGGATGCCAGCAGGGTCTGGGTGCCGTTCACCACCACGTTCGAGACGAAGTGGTAGCCGCCGGCAAGCCCGGCGACCGCATCCTTCAACACCTGGGCTGGGTCGATGCTCGACTGGATCGTCGAGACAGGGGCCGGCGTCGCAACCGCGGAGCCACTGCCGGAACTGCTGGTCGAGGTGTCATCGCCGGAGCATGCTGTACCGAGCGTGACGACCGCAAGCGCGGCCCCCCCGAGGAGGAGCCGCGCTCGAAGACTGGAACGACGCATCGGTCAGTCGTCCTCGTCGTGGTCGTCGTCGCCGCCACGGCCCTTGCCGCCGTGATCGTCGTCATCGTCGTCATCATCGTCGTCATCGTGGCCGCTGCCGCCGTGGTCGTCGTCATCGTCGTCGATGGTGTTCGAGGTCGGGGTGTTGACCGACGGGGTCGGGGCGTTCTCGCAGCGAATGCGCTCGTCGACGTTCACCGTGATCTGGCCGTTCGCCAAGCGCACCCGGATGCGCACCCGCTCGTCGCCCGAGAAGCGAATCTCGGCCTCGCCGCCTCGCACCTCGCTGCGCTGGGCGGAGGGAGTGCTCGAGACGTTGCTGATGCTGCCGTCGGCGTTCACCGTGTAGTTGATGGTGCCGGTGGTGCCGTCGCACAGCAGGCCGGTCCAGACCTTCGGACCCGCCGCCACTGCGGCGTCCTGCGGCAGGCCACGCAGCTTGCCCAGGGTGATGCGCACCCGGGCCGAGCCGCTGTCGTCGTCGCTCTCGTTCGAGACCGACACCGAGACGGTGAGGCTGCGGCTCTGGGCGCCGTTCGTGAAGTTGATCGTGGCCCGGGCCGAGGACTCCTGCTCGTCGTCATCGTCGTCGTCGGTGCGATAGCTCGTGGCGCCGATGACAGCCGTGGGATCACTGGTGGTCACGCCGGTGATGTCGGGCGTGCCGTCGCCACGGTCGCCGACGGTGAAGGAGACCGTGGTGATGGTGCCGTTGCCGAACACGTCGCCGCTCCAGCCGCCGGTGCCCGAGATCTGGGCGAGCGTGCCAGCACGTGCCGAGATGCTCTGGGTGTTGCCACGGCTCTTCACGGTCACCTTCACACCGGAGGCGTCGTTGGTGAACTCCACCTTGCCGGGGCGCACCTGCGTGGCCACGAGGCCAGCGGCCGGGTCGACCGTCACGTTGGTCAGTGCACCGCCGGGGCCGGTGGTGACGGTGACCGTCAGCGGCACGGGCAGGGGAAGGGTGACCGTCGTGGGGGCAGCGGTCGGCACCGTCGAGGCGGGGGCCGAGGTGTCGGGGGTCGAGCTGCTCGGCGCGCTGGTGTCGGGGGCCGACGAGCTGGGCGCCGAGGTGTCGGGGGTGCTGGGGGGTGTGCTGGGCGCTGCGAGCGCCATGCCCGAACCGAGCACGACGGCAGCGGCAACCACCGCTGCGCCGAAACCCGAGTAGAGAGCCTTCCGATTCATCGTTCCTCCAAAGGAGTAGGGGTGATGCATTCCTACTCGCAAGATCGGCAAGGGACGGGAAACCAACATCCAAGACTTGTCAAAATCGCGATTCGCTGGACTTTGCGCGAAAGTGCGTTACCCTGAGCGAGTCGCCACGCCCGAACGGGAGAGTCACCCGCACCGCCAGTGCGGGGGCGCCGAAGGAGCAACCTCCCCGGAATCTCTCAGGCACCAGGACCGTCCGGGTCGACATCGCTGGAAAGCAGCCCTTCAGGGCTCGCCGTAGGGGAAATCCGCTCGCGGAGAAGCTCTCAGGCACGAACGACAGCGGGGGAACCGAAGTCCACCAGTCCGTGGAGGCTCCCACATGTCGCGTCGCCCAGCTCTGTCCGACCTGTTCGGCACCGACGACTTCGTCGGTCGCCACGTCGGCCCCACTTCCCTCGACCAGCAGCAGGTGATGCACGCCGTCGGCGTCGAGTCGCTCGAGGAACTACTGCAGCAGACCGTGCCGCAGTCGATCCGCTCGACAGAGCCCCTTCCCCTGCCTGAGGCTCGTTCGGTCGATGACGTCATGGCGCAGATCCGTGCGCTCGCCGAGCGGAACCGCCCGAGGAGGTCCTTCATCGGCCAGGGCTACTACGGCACCGTGTGCCCGCCCGTGGTGCGACGGAACGTGCTCGAGAACCCGGCGTGGTACACGGCCTACACGCCCTACCAGCCCGAGATCAGCCAGGGCCGTCTGGAGGCCCTGCTGAACTTCCAGACGATGGTGGCCAACCTCACCGGTCTGCCGCTCGCCAACGCATCACTGCTCGACGAGGCCACCGCGGCAGCGGATGCGATGACGATGGCCCGCCGTGCTTCGGGTTCGGGCAGTGACCGCTTCCTCGTGCACCACGACACGCACCCTCAGACGATCAACGTGCTCGCAACCCGGGCTGAGCCGGTCGGCATCGAGTTGGTCGTGGGCGACCTCTCCGACATCGAGGCCGGTTGCTTCGGTGTCCTGATGAGCGTGCCGACGTCCTCGGGCTCCGTGAGCGACTGGGCGTCGGTGGTGCAGCGTGCCCACGCGGCGGGTGCGTTGGTGGTGATGGTCACCGACCTCCTGGCGTGTGTGCTCACCACTCCACCCGGCCAACTCGGTGCCGACATCGCCATCGGTTCCGCCCAGCGCTTCGGCGTGCCGATGGGCTTCGGTGGTCCGCATGCGGGTTTCCTGGCCACCACCGACAGCCACTCGCGGGCGCTGCCCGGTCGACTCGTTGGTGTGAGTGAAGACGCTGCTGGTCGTCCGGCGCTTCGCCTCGCCCTTCAGACCCGTGAGCAGCACATCCGCCGCGAGAAGGCGACGTCGAACATCTGCACGGCCCAGGTGCTGCTCGCGAACATCGCCGGGTTCTACGCCACCTGGCACGGACCCGACGGCCTGCGGCGCATCGCCGAGCGGGTGCACCGCCTCACGAGCCTTGCTGCCGACGCGCTGCGCGGTGCAGGACTGCGGGTCGTGAACGAGACCTGGTTCGACACGCTCACGGTGCAGTGCGACGCCGACTCGGTGGTGGCGGCTGCGCTGGGTCGGGGCATCAGCATTCGCCGCATCGACGAGCAACACGTGGCGTTCAGCCTCGACGAGGTCACGACCGTCGACGAGGTCCGTTCGCTGCTCGGGGCCTTCGGCGTGAGCAGGGACCTTCCGGCCGACTCCGAACTCGAGGTGCTGCCGCGCCGTCGTGACGACATCCTTCCCCAGGCCGTCTTCCACCGTCACCACAGCGAGCACGAGATGCTGCGGTACCTTCGGCGCCTCGCCGACCGCGACCTCGCCCTCGACCGAACGATGATCCCCCTCGGCTCCTGCACGATGAAGCTGAACGCGACGGTCGAGATGGAACCCATCACGTGGCCCGAGTTCGCCGACGTGCACCCGTATGCCGCCGACGACGAGACCGAGGGCTATCGCGAGCTGGTGCACCAGCTCGAGCAGATGCTGGTGGCAGTCACCGGGTACGACGCCGTGAGCCTGCAGCCGAACGCCGGCAGTCAGGGCTAGTTCGCGGGACTGCTCGCCATCCGCGCCTACCACCGCAGCCGCGGTGAGGGCGAGCGCAACGTGTGCCTCATTCCCTCCAGCGCCCACGGCACCAATGCGGCGAGCGCTGTGATGGCAGGCATGCAGGTCGTGGTGGTGGCGTGCGACGAGCACGGGAACGTCGACATCGCCGACCTCCGTCAGCGGGCCGAGGCAGCTGGCGCCCGACTCGCTGCGGCCATGGTGACCTACCCGAGCACGCACGGTGTCTTCGAGGAGGCCATCATCGACATCTCCGACATCGTCCACTCCTTCGGGGGTCAGGTCTACGTCGACGGGGCGAACCTGAACGCGCTCGTCGGCCTTGCGCGGCCCGGCAAGTTCGGCGCAGACGTGAGCCACCTCAACCTGCACAAGACATTCTGCATCCCCCACGGTGGCGGAGGTCCGGGCGTCGGCCCTGTGGCGGTGCGATCCCACCTCGCCCCGTTCCTGCCCGGTCACCCGCTGAAGTCGGGTCAGGTGGTGGGGCCCGTGTCCGCAGCGCCGCACGGTTCGGCCAGTATCCTGCCCATCTCGTGGGTCTACATCGCCCTGATGGGCGGCGAGGGCCTGACGGCGGCGACCGGAGCTGCCATCCTCTCGGCGAACTACGTCGCGAAGCGACTCGGCGACGCCTTCCCGGTGCTGTACACCGGAGCCAACGGACGCGTGGCACACGAGTGCATCCTCGACCTCCGTCCCCTCACGAAGTCGACCGGTGTCACCGTCGACGACGTGGCGAAGCGCCTGATCGACTATGGCTTCCATGCCCCGACGATGAGTTTCCCGGTGGCCGGCACCCTGATGGTCGAGCCCACCGAGAGCGAGACCCTCGCCGAGATCGACCGCTTCTGCGACGCGATGTTGGCGATCCGCGCTGAGATCGATGCGGTGGCGGCAGGCACCTGGCCGCTCGAGGACAGCCCCCTGCGGCATGCGCCGCACACCGCCGAGGACCTCATCGGCGAGTGGGGCCGTGGTTACGACCGCGAACTCGCTGCCTACCCCCTGTCGTCCCTGCGACGCGACCGTTACTTCCCGCCGGTGTCGCGCATCGACGGCGTCTACGGTGACCGGAATCTGGTCTGCACCTGCGAGCCGCTGGAGGCGTACGCAGCGGAGTGAACGGCGCGCTACGGTCTCGCCATGGCTGATCGTGGATTTTCCGGGCTCGGCGACCTGTTGGGCATGGCGGGCAACGCCAACGTCGTGTCGGCGGTGACGAAGTCGGTCTCGCAGTTCTCGCAAGGCGTGTCGGGGCTGTTCGACAGCATCCAGAAGTTCAATCAACTGGTCGACCAGATGAACACCACGATGCAGCGAGTCAACACGCTCATCGACTCGGTGGAGGAACCGGTTCGCGCGCTCATGCCCCGCGTGACGCGCACCGTCGAGACCGCCGAGAACCTGCTGCAGTCGTTCACCTCGTTGCCACTCGACCTCGGTTCGATGAACCAGTTGCTCGGAGAGGTCACCAAGCGCCTGCAACCGCTGGTGCAGATTGCAGAGTCGGCCGGTTCGCTGCTGGGGCGCAATCCACTGAACGTGCTGCGCGGCCGGCAGGCCGAGCCGGCCGCACCCCAGCCGATGGTGTCGGGCTTCATGCCCGCCGCGGGGGCAGCTGCGGTCGCGACGAAGAAGGCAGCGCCCGCGAAGAAGGCCGCGACGAAGAAGGCAGCGCCCGCGAAGAAGGCCGCGACGAAGAAGGCCGCACCAGCCAAGAAGGCTGCACCCGCGAAGAAGGCCGCACCCGCCAAGAAGTCAGCCCCGCGCAAGGCCTAGCCAAACGCGCAGGCGGCGCCTCGGAGCTCGCAAAGTCAGCCGCGGCGCAGGAAGGGCATCTCGACCACACGACCGTCGAGCAGGGAGCCGCGTACGTCGACCTGCACCCCATCCCCCACCTTCACCGACTGATCGAGGAATGCCATGGCGATCCCGTGTCCGAGCAGTGGCGAGAAGTTGCCGCTCGACACGACGCCCACGCTGGAGCCGGCAGCAAGGACGGGACACTCGCCACGAGGCGGACGGCGTCCTTCGGTGGCGATGCCTCGCAGGATGCGTGACGGCCCCGCCGCACGGATCGCCTCGAGGGCAGCCTTGCCCCGGAACGTCGGCTTGTCCCATGCGACCACCCAGTTCAGGCCGGCCTGCAGTGGGTCGATTCCCGCACCGAGTTCGTGGCCGTGCAGGGGAAGGCCGGCCTCGAGCCGCAGGGTGTCGCGGGCGCCGAGCCCGGCGGGTGTGACACCGGCTGCAACCACGGCGCTCCACAACGATTCAGCTGCTTCGAGCGGCACCGCGATCTCGAGTCCGGGTTCGCCGGTGTAGCCCGTTCCGGCGACGGTGCAGGTGCTGCCCCGCCAGTCGCACTCCGCCACCCGGAACCGCCCGACCGCTGCCGCAGCTGGGAACGTATCGGCCAGCAGGGCGCGAGCCTGCGGGCCCTGCACCGCGAGGACTGCCCGCGTAGAGGTGATGTCGATGCCGCCCACAGCGCCGACGACCCGATCGGTGTTGGATGCGTTCGGCATCACGTCGAACCGCTCCTCCGACACCCACCACACGATGATGTCGTCGAGCACCGAGGCGTCAGCATTGTCGAGCAGATGGGTGTACTGCGCGCGGCCCGGCGCGATCTTTCCGAGGTCGTTCGTGAGGGCAACCTGCAGGAGGCCGAGGGCATCAGGACCCTGCACCCGAACGGTGCCAAGGTGCGAGACGTCGAACACGGCGGCACTGTTGCGGCATGCGAGGTGTTCCTCGATGGTGCCGGCCGGATACGACACGGGCATTTCCCAACCGGAGAAGGGCACCATCTTGGCGCCGAGGCTGCGGTGGACATGGTCGAGCGGGCTGACTCGCAACCCGCTCACCCCCGCGTCCCGAGGAACTCGAGTTCGGGGGGACAGAGCATCAGACGGCTTGCTTGGTCGGGTGGCTGGCGGTGAGGGTGTCGGCGGTGGTGTGTTGCGACACGAGGGCGCGGTCGAGGCCTTCCTTGAGGCCGCCGATCGCGAGCACGTTCAGCACTCCCTGACCCCGGCGCATCACGTCGATGAGCTCGTCACCGTCGCACAGCAGCACGTCGTCGCCGCTGATGACGAGGTGTGCGGACGAGATGTCGGCATCGACGTGACGGCGCAGGTACTCGAAGGCGACGCGTACGGACTCGAGGCGGATGCCGGCGTCGAGCAAGCTCTTGATCACCCTCAGCTCGAGCAGGTCTCGATAGCTGTAGCGACGTCGACTACCGCTACCGCTGGCATCGGCCAGGGACGGCCGTACCAGGTCGGTGCGCGCCCAGTAGTCGAGCTGCCGATAGGTGATGCCGGCGATCGATGCGGCCTTGGTGCCGCTGTAGCCCTCTTCGGTCATTGCGCCCTCCGAAATCACGCTGCCGTAACTACGCCCTTGTCGGACGCCGAATGGTAGGCCGCTGCTCGCGCGCCGTCAAGCACTGAGCGCGCGATTGTTCGCGCGCTCCGCGCGATCTCAACCCTTGAAGTCCTCGGGGTCGATGTCGTCGAGGAAGTCGCGGAACTCGTCGAGGATCGCTTCCTCGTCGACATCGTCGTCGTCTTCCTCCGGGGCCTCCACGCCCTCGGCATCGAGCAGGTCGTCGTCGGCATAGATGTCGGCGTTGCA
>JBJTXX010000193.1:0-508 GCA_046082485.1 Actinomycetota bacterium | reverse complement strand
GCGCGGAGGTGGCGGTGGTGAACGGCGCACGGCGTCAGTTCGTGCCACCGCTGGAAGCGGCGGGCATTCCCGTGCACCTGTTGTCGGGCACCGACCTAGTGGGTGTGGCGGGCGTGCGCGATCTTCGGCGGCTGCTGCGGCAGAGACGATTCGATGTGGTGCACGTGCACGGCCCACTGCCGTCGGTGGTGGTTCGGATGCTCGCCGGTCGGCAGCCCGTGGTCTCGACGCTGCACACGCTGTGGCCCGCGCACCGGGGAATCAGCAGGGCCGGATGGTTGCTGACGGCGCGGCGCGACGCGGCCGTGCTCGCTGTCTCCGAAGCGGTCGCCGCCTCGCTGCCGAGACGGGTTCGGCACCGAGCCGAGGTGGTGCCGCACGGCGTCGACGAGGCGGCGGTCGCCGTGGCCCGACGAGCAAGCCCAACCCCCGACCCATCGGTGCCGTCGTCGTCGGTGCCCTCGATGGTCGTCGTGGCCAGCCATCGAGCGGCGAAGAACTATCCCAA
>JBJTXX010000192.1:0-4602 GCA_046082485.1 Actinomycetota bacterium | reverse complement strand
CCGAGGTTCCAGGCGCCGAGGGCTCCCTAGGGGGCCAGCAGCAGGGGATGTCAGGACCCATCTTGACGGCATGCGCGTACAGCGATATAACTTCGTGCACAGCGCTCGAAAACCACCTGCACGCAGGTGCGTTAGCACAGCGTTCAGGCTTGGAGAGCTCATAATCCCTGGGTCGTGGGTTCGATCCCCACCCGCCCCACTAGCAGGGCCGTTGTGTCTGCGGGGCCGGTTCAGGGTCGTCACAGCGAGATAACTCGCCAATGTCGGCCGCGATTCAGCCGCAGCGGAATCGCTTTTTGAATGGGTAGAGGCGTTTGCGAAGACGTGCCTCCGCTGTTCGAATCGCAAGCCGCACCCCGCGCAACGGCGACTCCGACACGCTCCAAGCCAGCCAGTTGACGGTGGCGCGTCGCAACGGGCCCATGGCGCCAGCGTCGAAGTAGCGCACGCCATGTGCGTCGAGTTGGGCTCGAACCTGGCCGACCAGATGGGCCCGGCTCGGCGACTTTCGGGCGTCGAAATGAATGAACAGCGACTGGATTCGCGAGAGGTGGCCCGATGCGGCGAGTCGATCGATCACCTCGACCTCGGCGCCCTCGATGTTGATCTTCGCGATCACCACGTCGTCGGCGGCCAGGTGCGTAGTGAACCATCCGGCGACATCGCGAAAGGTGCACACCTCGGTCGTGATGGTTGGATCCTTGTCGCTCATCACCGACGCGCCGATCGCGCCAGGGTTGTGCAGTTCGAGCGTGGTGTCGCTGTTCCACAGGCCAAAGCGATGCACGGTGGTTCGATGGTCGGCCAGTCCATCGAGCAGCGGCCAGCAACTCGAGGCCGGTTCGAACACGTGAATCCGTTGAAGCCCCCATCGCGGAGCGAGGGCGATCTGCAAGGTCTCGCCGGCATGACGGCCGATGTCAAGGAAGACCAGCATCCTGCCAACGTAGCCGTCGCGGAGGGTCAGGATTTCTAGGATGGTTTCATGTTCGCCAACCACGTGCAGCGTGCCCGTCAACAGTTCGCCGATCGCAACCCCGGTAGCCGTCGCTACTACGACGAGGCCCGCAAGTACATGCCCGGCGGGCACACCCGCACGGTGCTGACCCACGCCCCGTTCCCCTTGAACTTCGTGGGCGGCGAAGGGGCAACCCTCACCGACGTCGACGGCCACCAGTACATCGACCTGCTCGGCGACTACACGGCGGGCCTGTTGGGGCACAGCGAGCACCGAGTGATCGATGGCGTCACGGCGGCGTTGCACACCAACGTCAGCGTCGGTGGCATCCACCCCGCCGAGGCGCGTCTCGCGAAGCTGATGTGCGAGCGCTTCGGCATCGACCGAGTGCGCTTCACCAACTCGGGCACCGAGGCCAACCTGATGGGCATCACCACCGCGATGATGGCCACCCGTCGCAAGAAGCTGATGGTGTTCCACGGCGGTTACCACGGTGGCGTGCTCTACTTCGCCAGCGGCGCAGCCCCGTGGAACGCGCCGTACGACTTCGTGGTGGCGCCCTACAACGACCTGCCCGGCACGCTCGCGCTGATCGAGCAGCACGGCAGCGAACTGGCCGCAGTGGTGATGGAAGCCATGCTCGGCTCGGGCGGTTGCGTGCCGGCCGACGGCGAGTTCGTACGCGGGGTTGCCGCCGCCGCCAGGGCCGCGGGCGCGCTGTTCATGGCCGACGAGGTGATGACCTCACGTCACGGCCGTCGCGGCATGATGGACCTGCTGGGCGTGAAGCCCGACATCACCACCTACGGCAAGTACATCGGCGGTGGGTTCTCGTTCGGTGCATTCGGTGGGTCGGCCGAGTACCTCGACCTGTTCGACACCAGCCCCGAGGGCGGCCGCAAGTGGGCCATCAGCCACGCCGGAACGTTCAACAACAACGTGGCCACCATGACGGCCGGCGGCATCGTGCTGGGCGAGGTGTTCACGGCCGATCACGCGGAGGCGCACACCGAGCGGGGCAACGAGTTCCGGGCCAACGTGGCGTCGGTGCTGGCCCGGCACAAGGCACCGGTCAGCGTCAGCGGGTTCGGCTCGATGATGTCGCTGCACGGGCTGCGCACGGCACCCACCACGCCCACCGAGGCACTGCAGCGCGACAACGACCTGAACGACATGCTGTTCCTCGGCCTGGTGGAACGCGGGGTCTACATCGCCGCCCGCGGCATGATGAACGTGGGCTTGGCCCACACCGACGAGCAGTTGGCGACGGCGCTAGAGCGACTCGACGACCTGCTCGGCGAGATCGACGACCTGATGGTGTAGTCCGGCGTAGGCTGCGCCGGTGCCCGCCCGGCTGACCAACATCGTGTCGAACGCCCTGCGACCGGGCTATCTCATGACGATGCTGAGGAAGGCGGTGCTTCGGGCCGAGCCCGACACGCGCGCCGCGGCAATTGCTTGGGCGAGGGAACGGGCGCACCAGATCGACGAGTGGTGCCGTGGCGTGGACGAGATGCTGTGGCAACTCGGGCTCGACCATGCGGAGACGATGGAGGCCGACGCGCGTCGGCGCATCGCCGAGACCGGCGAACCCTTCGGTGGGGGAGGCGCCCACACCCTGCTGGCGTTCCTGGTGCGCCTACGGCGACCGGCAGTGGTGGTCGAGACCGGGGTCGCCGCGGGCTGGAGCAGCAGGGCCATCCTCGAATCACTGCGTGCCAACGGTGGCGGCGCGCTGCACTCCAGCGACTTCCCCTACTTCCGCCTCCGCGAACCCGAGAGATTCATCGGTGTGGTGGTTCCGGAGGACCTTCGTGCCGACTGGCACCTCGACGTCCGCGGTGATCGGCGGGCCCTGCCGTCGATCGTTGCGACGGTCGAGCACATCGACCTGTTCCACTACGACAGCGACAAGTCGGTCTCCGGACGCCGCTTCGCGATGGGTGTCGTGGAACCGCGGCTGGCGCCCGGTGCGGTCGTGATCATGGACGACATCCAGGACAACACGTTCTTCGCCGACTGGGTCACCGAGCGCGGCATTCCCCACCTCGTGTTCGAGTTCGAGGGGAAGTATCTGGGGGCAGTGGGCCTGGACTGACTCAGTGGTCGTGGTCGGCTTCGAGTTCGACCGCATCGAGGAACGACTCGACGTCGTCCTCCTCGCCGCCGATCAGCCAGACCGTGAGGTCTTCGTCGTGTCCCTGTTCGTCCTGATCGACCCAGGGCATCACGCCCTCGACCGAGTAACGGTCGACGGTGATGTCGTCGTCATCGTCGGCGACCTTCTGCACCAGTGCCAACTCGACCTCCGCGTCGGGGTCCTGGTCGCTGAGGATGTCGATCAGTTCACGCACTCGCATCTCGGTTCCTCCGGTGGTCAGTCGTCGTCCAGCCACTCGTCGGCCCGCTCCAGAAGGAACAGGCTGACTTCGCGGCAGTGGTCGAGAGTGTCGCAGAACGCCTTGTCGTTGGCGAGGTAGACGTCGGCGAGGTCGATGGGAATGCGCGCCACCATGCTGAGGCTGCGCTCGGGCGCGTCGGTGACGCTGGCGAAACTGTCGATGGCCGAAACCTCCACCGGCAGGGCCACGCCGCCCACACCGGCCAGTTCGGTGGCGAGCACCAGCAGGTCGGGCGGGTGGGGCAGTGGCGGCAGCGTCCAGGTGAACACCAGCGGGAACGAGAAGCCCGTCGGTGGTTCGTCGTCGGGGTCGGGTAGGTCGAGCACCTTGTCCTCGAAGCCCAGCAGCGCCCGCGGGTCGACCTCGAGCGACAGGTGCAGGTCGATGGGGCCGTTGCAGGCTTCCTCCGGGTGCAGGTCGACCTCCCACAACTGGCGCAGCGAGTAGGTCTCCACGAAGTGCCGTTCGTCGTGCACGTGGAAGCCGTGGTCGACCGCATGGCTCTTCAGGTCTGCCACGAAACCGGCGACGTCGATCACTGCCACGGCACCGCAGGCTACCGTGCCTGCCCGATGAAGCCCGACCGACTTCCACTGCTGCACGAGGTTGCCGACGCCGTCGGCAGGGCGTTCGCCGGGGTCACCGACCTCGGCCCCTCCGGCCAGCGGGACGGGCAGTACGCGCTCGACGTGGTGGCCAACGACGCGGCGCTTCCGCTGCTGCGGTTCGCTGGGCTCGGCGTGCTGTCGGAGGAGAGCGACTTCGAGCCGGGCAGCAGCGGCGAGATAGTGGTGATCGACCCCATCGACGGCAGCACGAACGCCAGTCGTGGGTTCCCCTGGTACGCGACGGCGCTGTGCGTCGTGCAGGACGGTTCGCCGACCACGGCACTCGTGGTGAACCAGGCGACTGGTGACCGGTTCTGGGCCGTCCGAGGTGGAGGGGCGTTCAGGAACGGTGCGGCCATCCGCACGTCGGGCTGCACCGATGCAGCGGACGCGCTCGTGATGCTGAACGGCTTCCCGCGTCGCCCGCTGGGAGTGCGGCAGACCCGCTGCTACGGGGCAGCCGCACTCGATCTGTGCATGGTCGCCTGCGGGGTGGCCGACGGCTACGTGGACTGCGACGACCGGTCGCAGGGCGGGGCGCACGGCGTGTGGGACTATCTCGCAGCGATGCTGGTGCTGACTGAGGCTGGCGGGCACGTGGCCGACGCGAAGGGGCGCGAGCTCGCGGTGCTCG
>JBJTXX010000191.1:0-3153 GCA_046082485.1 Actinomycetota bacterium | reverse complement strand
GCGCCATTCGTCGGCCGAGGCGGGCGAGAACGTCTGCAGTCCGAATCGGAACGGTCTCGGCATCAGATCCTCCGGTCCCTGCCGAGCCAGTAGGGCTCGCGCAACGGTTGCTTCTGGATCTTCCCGGTGGCCGTGCGCGGGATGGCATCGATGAAGTCCACCGACTTGGGGCACTTGAAGCCAGCCAGCAGCGTGCGGCAGTGCGCCATCAACTCGGCGGCCAGTGCGTCGTCGGCGACGCGGCCGTCCGCCACCTGCACGACAGCCTTCACGTTCTCGCCGAACTCGTCGTCGGGCACGCCGATCACTGCGACGTCGGCCACCGCGGGGTGCGCTGCCAGCGCCCCTTCGATCTCGGCGGGGTAGATGTTCACGCCGCCGCTGATGATCATGTCGATGCGCCGGTCGCTGAGCCACAGGAATCCGTCGTCGTCGAGGTGGCCCACGTCGCCGGTGGTGAACACGCCCGGCTCGCGGTGGGCGGCGGCCGTCTTCGCATCGTCGTTGTGGTACGTGAAGTCGGTGCCCATGCGGTTGCGGAAGTACAGCGTGCCGGTGTGGCCGGGGCCCACGGGTTGGTCGTCGTCACCGATCACGATCACCTCGACGTTGTCGAGTGGCCTTCCCACCGAACCGCCCTTGGCCAGCCAGTCAGCGCCGTTGATGGTGGAGATGATCGAACCCTCCGTGGAGCCGTAGTACTCGCTGACCTTGGATCCCCACCACTGCAGCATCGACTGCTTCACCGCTGGCGGGCATGGTGCCGCCCCGTGCCACGCGACCACCAGCGACGAACCGTCGAAGCCGCGTTTCACGTCGTCGGGCAAATCGACGAGCCGCTTCATCTGGGTGGGCACGAGGTGCACGTTGGTGCAGGCGTGCTGGTCGATGAGGCGCAGCAGTTCGGCCGAGTCGTAACGGTGCTGCATCACCACCGCCGAACCGCCCACCATCGGCAGGAACGAGAACGCCCACTGGGCCGAGTGGTACACCGGGCCGCACAGCAGCGTGCGCCCGGGCACCGGCACGAAGTTGCCGAAGCCAGCGGCCACCAACTGCAGGATCTCGGGCGGCAGTTCGCCCCCACCCGACAACGAGCCCTTCACGCCCTTGGGTCGGCCGGTGGTGCCCGACGTGTAGAACATCGGTCCGCCGAGCCGCTGCTCGGTCGGCTCGTCGTCGGCGGCGCCGGCCAGCAGTGCCTCGTACTGCACGGCGCGCGGGTCGTCGAGATCGGCGCCCAGCGACACCACCACCCGCACCTCGGCGCCACGGGGGTCTGCGAGCGCCGCAGCCACCTGTTCGGCGTAGCGCGGGTCCACCACCACCGCTGCCGCGCCCGAGTCGGCGAACAGGTAGGCCAGTTCGTCGGCCACGAGGTGCCAGTTCACCGGCACGTAGCCCCAGCCGCCGTGGCTGCACGCCATCGCGGTCTCGAACCACTCGCGTCGGTTGCCGGCAACGATGGCGATGCGGTCGCCGGTGGTGAGGCCCGCAGACCGCAGGCCGTTCACCAGTCGGTTCACGCGTGCATCGAGTTCGGCCCACGTGGTGCTGCCCGTGTCGTCGACGAGCGCGGCTTCGCTGCCGCGTGCGGCGGCGAAACCGGAGATGAGCGTGGCCATGAGAAACCTCCCTGTGTCCCGCTGGTGACCGGACGATAACCCACCCTGCGCAGGGCTACGGTGGCCCCGAGGGGTGATGGGCATGGGTGATCGTTTGCAGGGCAGGGTGGCGGTGGTCACCGGAGGGGCGAGTGGCATCGGCGAGGCCACGGTGCGTCGTTTCGTGGAAGAGGGCGCACTGGTGGTGGGGGCCGACCTGCAGGCCGAGCCGGGCCGGGCGTTGGCAGCCGAACTCGGCGATGCGGTGGCGTTCGTGGCGACCGACGTGACGAGTGAGGCCGATGTGGCGGCAGCGGTCGACCTGGCCGTCAGTCGCTTCGGCCGGCTGGACGTGATGTTCAACAACGCCGGCATCATCGGTGCCGTCGGCCCGGTGGCCGAGACGTCGATCGAGTCGTGGGACCGCACGGTCTCGGTGCTGATGCGTGGCGTGTTCCTGGGCATGAAGCACGCGGCTCGGGTGATGGTGCCCCAGCGGTCGGGCAGCATCGTCTCCACCTCCAGCACCGCTGGCCTGATGGGCGGACTGGGCCCGCACTGCTACACGGCCTGCAAGCACGCGGTCATCGGCCTCACCAAGTCGGTGGCGAGCGAACTGAGCCGGAAGGGCATTCGGGTGAATGCCATCTCGCCGGGCAGCACCGTGTCGCCGATGACGGCCGACTTCGTGGCGGGCGACCACACGGCGCTCGGTGCCACCGAACAGGCGCTGGCCTCGATGAGCCCGCTCGGCATCGCCGGCCTGCCCATCGACATCGCGAACGCCGCGCTGTACCTGGCGTGCGACGAGTCGCGCAACGTCACCGGTCAGACCATCGTGGTCGATGGTGGTCAGACCACCGACGGCGGGGGAGGCCGGGTGCACAAGCAGGCCCCCACCGTGGTGCGCGAGGCCGGCCTCCGCGACTGACCCCGCCGGTTCGCGGCTACGGTCGACGGGCATGAGCCTGATCGTGGTGGAAGCGACCATCGTCCTCACCGACCCCGCCCGCCGCGACGAGGCGGTGACGGCCAGCGTGCCGTGGCAGCAGGCGACGCGTGATGACGAACCCGGCTGCTTGGCCTACTGCTTCGCTGCCGACCCGGTGCAGCCCGACACCATCCAGGTGTACGAACTGTGGGCCGATGCGGAATCGCTGGACGCCCACTTCCTGCACCCGAACTACCTCGCGATGCGCGACCTGCTGGGCCGAATCGGGTTGAAGTCGGCGTCGGCCCGCAAGTTGCGTGTCGATGCGACCGCTCCGGTGTACGGGCCGGGGTTCGTGCCCACTGCGTCGTTCGACATCTGACCGTCCGCTACGGTCGCCCCGTACACGAGCCTGAGGGGGCACCATGCCGTACGACGTTGCCAACGACCCGCGAATCGACCCGCGCCTGAAGGCGCTGCTGGCGGTGATGCCGCCCATCGCGGCCGTCGATGTGAGCGGCCGCGACCAACTGGTGGCCGAGGCTTCGGCCCCCGAGAACAAGGTCTTCGAGCAGACCTACAAGACGATGATGGAGGCGTGCGACCAGCCGGCAGTCG
>JBJTXX010000190.1:0-2760 GCA_046082485.1 Actinomycetota bacterium | reverse complement strand
ACCTTTGCGGGCAGTCCGGGAGCGAAGCACATCGCCGTGGCTCCGGTGCCGATGACGACGAAGCCGATCGGGACTGTCCGGTCGCCGAGCAGTCGCATGACCGGCGGCAACAGCAGTCGCATCACGAACATCATCACCCCGAACACGCTCGCCAGCACTGCGGCCGAACCGGCCGAGGCCTTCCCGACCTCCTTCAGGTAGGTCACGCACCACACACCGACGGTGAACTCTGTGAGCACGCCGTTCACGATGTGCAACCACGGCACCAGCACCTCGCGTTCGCGGAACGGCCGCAGCGAGAAGCCGCCCTGCCGGTCGCCCTCGGGCACCGGCACCGGCAGCGCCACTGCGGCCAACGCGACGGCGAAGATCCCGGTGATCAGCAGATAGGGCACGCGCCACGACCCGCCGGCGCCCAGGACCGCGCCGATGACCAGGCTGAACGTGAGGCCGGCCATGCCCGGCACCGCGTTGACCGCGGCGAAGGCCGTGGCCCGGTGCTCGCCGAAGTGGTCGCTGATGAGACCGGGCATGATCATCACCAGCAGGGCGCCCGACACGCCCGACAGCGCCGTGCCGAGCAGGGTCACCGGCCAGGCGGGGCCAGCGCAGAACAGCACCACGCCGCTCACCACACCACCGGCGGCGACCATCAAGGTGGTGCGTCGACCGATGCGGTCGACGATGCGAACGCCCCACACACCCGAGATCAACAGTCCGATGCCGAACGTGCTGCCATGCAGCGCGGCCACCACGCCGCTGATGCCGAACTCCGAACGCAGTTCACCCAGCACCACACCGACGCTGAGGCCCGCCACCAGCACGCAGTAGCCCAGTGCCGACGCCACCGACAACCGGTCCCACCGGAATGCGGTGGGGGTCTCTGCCGTCTGGGTCACCTCGCCACTGTACGTGGGTGCCCTGTAGGTTGACCGAATGCTTCTCGGCATCGACACCGGCGGCACCTACACCGACGCGGTGCTCTACGACGAGGCCACCCGCACGGTGGTGGCGGCGGCGAAATCGCCCACCACGCACCACGATCTCAGCATCGGGGTGTGCGGTGCGATCGATGCCGTGCTCGGGCTGGGCGTGGTGGCGGCCGACGGCATCGAACTGGTGTCGCTGAGCACCACGCTCGCCACGAACGCACTCGTGGAGGGCAAGGGCCGACCGGTCGGTGCCGTGATCATCGGTTTCGACCAGGAAGTGGTGGAACGCGCCGGTCTGGCCGAGGCGCTGGGCTCCGACCCTGCTGTCTTCCTGCAGGGGGGGCACGACCCACACGGCTCGGCGGTCGCGACCCTCGACCTGCAGCGGCTCGAGCGGGAGGTACGCGACGTCGCAGCGCGGGTGGAGGGGTTCGCGATCACGTCGCAGTTCAGCGTGCGCAACCCCGAGCACGAACTGGCAGCAGCGGCGGTCGTCCGCGAGGTGACGGGCAAGCCGGTGACGCTGAGCCACCACCTCTCGGCGCGCCTGAACGGGCCCAAGCGAGCGGTCACCGCCATCCTGAACGCCCGGCTCATCCCGATCATCGAGGGCTTGGTGCGAACCACCGAGCACGCACTGGCCGACCGTGGCGTGCGTGCCCCGCTGATGGTAGTGCGCGGCGACGGTTCTCTCGTGTCCGCTGCATTCGTGAGCGAGCGCCCGATCGAGACGATCCTGTCGGGCCCGGCCGCCAGTCTGGTGGGTGCCGCCCACCTGACCGGCCTCGACGACGCGATCATCAGCGACATCGGCGGCACCACCACCGACATCGCGGTGCTGCGCGGCGGAGTGCCGAACGTCAGCCCCGACGGCGCCACCGTGGGCGGGCACCGCACGATGGTGCAGGCGGTGGCGATGCACACCCACGGCCTCGGGGGCGACAGCCGCGTGACGCACGATGTGCGCGCCGTCGGATGCGTGCTGCTGCTGGGGCCCCGCAAGGTGGTGCCCATGTGCCAACTCGCTGTCGGCGAACCCGAACTGGTGCACACCATGCTCGACCAGCAGCTGACCAACCAGTACCCCGGTGAGCTGGATGGCATGGTGCTCATCGCCGAACGATGGGCCGAACGCCTCGAGCAACTCGAGGGCAACGAACGAGCGGTGCTGCAGGCGATGGGCGGTCGGGTGGCGGTGGCCTCGAAGGTGCTCGCCACGCTGCAGATGCGTCGGGTGATGGAGCGTCTCGTGCAGCGCGGCGTGCTGCAGGTCGCGGCGTTCACCCCCACCGATGCCAGTCACGTGCTGGGCATCCAGCAGACCTACGACGTGTCGGCGGCGCAGAAGACGGCCGAGCTGTTCGCCCGCAACCGTGACCGGATGGGCAAGTCGATCGCGGCCGACGCGCACGAGCTGTCGCAGTGCACGATCGACACGCTGGTGCGGCGCAGCGCGGAGGCCGTGCTGGCCGCCGCCTTCATCGACGACGGCCTGGCTGGCGAGACCGTCGCCCAGCCCGTGGTGCAGGCGGTGCTCGGCCGCCGCCTGCGCACCGTGGGCCTGCAGCTCGGGCTGTCCTCACCACTGGTGGGTCTCGGCGCTTCGGCACCGACCTACTACCCGCGCATCGCCGAGGTGCTGGGTGCCGAGTCGCGCATTCCCGAGCACGCCGGGGTGGCGAACGCCGTCGGGGCGGTGGTGGGGCGCGTTCGCATCAGTCGCGAGTGCGTGGTGTCCTCACCGCAGCACGGCCAGTTCGTGGTGCACGCCGGCGAGAAGCCGGCCGTGTTCACCAATCTCGACCAGGCCCGCGAGTGGTCGCTCGAG
>JBJTXX010000189.1:0-1191 GCA_046082485.1 Actinomycetota bacterium | reverse complement strand
CCCTTCGAGAACAGGTGCTCGAGCGCCACCTTCGCGTCGTCCCAGTCCCACCACTGCCCCTTCTTGCCCACGCGCTCGCTGAGATCCCCTGCGGCGACGGGGCCGTCGAGTTCGATGCGCCGCAAGACCTCGTCGACGTAGCCGGGTCGTCGCTCCATCAGGAGACACTTGTGATCGCGCTGCATCTGCCACCGATGGAGGTGGTGGTGTTCGGTGGGCACGTGACACGCCTCGTGCACCCAGTACTCGAAGAGCTCGCCGGCAGCGGTCGCATCGGGGATCAGGGACCGAGGGTGAGGGCCGAGTCGGGCGAAGAGCGGCAACTCCTGGCTGCGCACGAGCACGTTCACCGAGTCGATCTGCACCACGCCGATGCGATCGAGCACGCGGCGGAGATGCCGCCTGTCGACTCGGCCGCTCGGGCGTGGCTCCGCGAACCCTTGCGCCGCAAGGGCGATGCGACGTGCCTCGGCCAGAGAGAGTTGCTCCGTGGCCACCCGTGTCGTCCGCGAGGCCCGGGTCGCCGGTCAGTCGGCAACGGTGATGGTGACGGAATTGATCACCACGTCGGTCTTCGGTCGATCGCCGAAACCGGTGGGCACCTTCTCCATCGCGTCGAGCACGTCGAGGCCCTTCACGATCTGGCCGAAGTGGTTGTACTGCGGCCGCAGGCCCACACCACTCGGACCGCTGATCAGGAAGAACTGGCTGCCGTTGGTGTTCGGGCCGGCGTTGGCCATGGCCACCGAACCCAGCTGGTAGCGCTGCTTCACCGGCTCGTCCTGGAAGCGGTAGCCGGGGCCGCCGCGGCCGCTGCCCTCAGGGTCGCCGCCCTGGCAGACGAAGCCCTGGATGATGCGGTGGAAGATCACGCCGTCGTAGTAGTGGTAGCCCGCGAGGAACACGAAGTTGTTCACCGTGATCGGCGCGTTGATCGCATCGAGGGCAATCACCATCGTGCCCATCGACGTGTCCATCGAGGCCGTGTACCGCTTGGTCACGTCGATGCCCATCTCCGGCGCCTCGTTGAAGCGCTGGGTCTTGGGGGCCGAACCGTCGAGGGGAGGAAAGGGATACGCCATGGCGGTCACCCTATCCGAGCCACCCCCAGCCCGTCCCAAGGCATCCGAGTGGGTACTCGCACCCCGGGTGCGAGTACCCACTCGGATGGGCAGCTGGCACTCGGATGGG
>JBJTXX010000188.1:0-3967 GCA_046082485.1 Actinomycetota bacterium | reverse complement strand
AGCATCAGCCGCAACCGCTTCTGGGGTTCACCCATCCCGGTGTGGAAGAGCGACGACCCGCAGTACCCGCGCATCGACGTGTACGGCAGTATCGGCGACCTCGAGCGCGATTTCGGTGTCGCGGTCGACGACCTGCACCGGCCCTTCGTCGACGACCTCGTGCGACCCAATCCCGACGACCCGACCGGGAAGTCGATGATGCGGCGCGTGCCGGAGGTGCTCGACTGCTGGTTCGAGAGCGGCTCGATGCCGTTCGCACAGGTGCACTACCCGTTCGAGAACAGGGAGTGGTTCGAGGGGCATTACCCCGGTGACTTCATCGTCGAGTACATCGGCCAGACCCGCGGCTGGTTCTACACGTTGCACGTGCTGGCGACGGCACTGTTCGACCGTCCGAGTTTCCGCACCTGCGTGAGTCACGGCATCGTGCTGGGCGACGACGGCCAGAAGATGTCGAAGAGCCTGCAGAACTATCCCGACCCGATGATGGTGTTCGTCACCCACGGCAGCGATGCGATGCGCTGGTACCTGCTGGGCTCGCACATCCTGCGCGGCAGTGACCTGATGGTGACCGAGGAGGGCATCAGGGACACGGTCCGGCAGGTGATCCTCCCGATCTGGAACACGTGGTACTTCCTGTCGCTGTACGCGAACGCCGCCGACACCGTCGGCACGTTCCGCACCGACAGCACCGACGTGCTCGACCGGTACATCCTCGCCAAGACCCACGACCTGATCACCCAACTGACCACCACGCTCGACGAGTACGACCTCTTCGCCGCCTGCAATTCGGTTCGGTCGTTCCTCGATGCGCTGACGAACTGGTACGTGCGCCGCAGCCGGGATCGCTTCTGGAACGGCGAACAGGATGCGATCGACACCCTGCACACGGTGTTGGTGCTGCTGACCCGCGCCCTTGCGCCGCTGCTGCCGTTGGTGACCGAGGAGATCCATGGTGGCCTCACCGCAGGCGCCAGCGTGCACCTGCAGGATTGGCCAGCCGCATCCACGGTGCCGTCCGACCCCGAACTGGTGGCCGCGATGGACCTGGCTCGCGACGTGTGCAACGCGGCGCTCAGCCTTCGCAAGGCACACGGCCTGCGGGTGCGGCTGCCGCTCGCCGCGCTCGACGTCGCGGTGGCGGGCTCGCAGAGTCTGCAGCCCTTCCTCGAGTTGGTGGCCGACGAGGTGAACGTGAAGCACGTCGGCCTCTCCGACGATGTTGCGTCGGTGGCCTCGTTCGAACTGAAGGTCGTGCCCGCGGCCCTGGGCCCGCGTCTCGGCGGTCAGACCCAACAGGTGATCCGGGCCGTGAAGGCGGGGGACTGGCAACGCGGTGCGGACGGCGTCGTGGCCGGGGGTATCGCCCTGCTCGAATCCGAGTACACCCTGCGACTCGCAGCCAAGGGTGATGCGGCGAGCACGCCGTTGTCGAACGGCGGCGGTGTCGTGCTGCTCGACACGGTGGTCACTCCCGAACTGGAGGCCGAGGGCGTCACCCGCGACCTCGTTCGCCTGGTGCAGCAGGCCCGCCGCAAGGCAGGCCTTCAGGTCAGCGACCGCATCCTGTTGACGTTGGGTGTGCCCGAGTTGATCCGCCGTCAGGTCTCCGCCCACCTCGCACTGCTCACCGAGGCCACCCTCGCGACCTCGGTGGACTGGGCGGGCGCCGGCACCAACGAAGAACTCGACGGTGAACCGGTGCACGTCTCCGTTACTGCGGTCGGCTGACCCCCGCCCATGGAGCCCCCGGCCTGGTGCCGCGATGTCGATGGGGCCACGGTGCTGACGGTGCGTGTCGTGCCGGGCGCGTCGCGCTCGGAAGTGGTGGGTGCAGTCGACGCAGCGCTGCGGGTGCGGGTGTGCAGTCCGCCGGTCGACGGCCGTGCGAACGAGGAGGTCTGCACGGTGCTGGCAGCGTGGCTCGGGGTGCGGTCTCGGCAAGTGCAGGTGCTCTCGGGCGCGACCTCGAGGACGAAACTGGTGAGGGTGGACTTGCCTGTCGAGGCCCTTCTGCCCCGCGTCGAGCGGTAGCATTCCCGGCCACACATCCGAACAGGAGGGTGACTGCATGGCCACCGTGAAGAAGGCGACCCCGGCGAGGAAGGCTGCGGCCCCGGCGAAGAAGGCGGCGCCAGCGAAGGCTGCTGCTGCTCCGGCGAAGAAGGCTGCTCCGGCGAAGGCCGCTGTGGCTCCGGCGAAGAAGGCTGCTGCCGCGGCGCCCGTGAAGAAGGCTGCGGCTTCGGCGAAGAAGGCGGCTCCAGCGAAGGCCGCTGTGGCTCCGGCGAAGAAGGCTGCGGCTTCGGCGAAGAAGGCTGCGGCTCCGGCGAAGAAGGCTGCGGCTCCGGCGAAGAAGGCTGCTGCTCCGGCGAAGAAGGCCGCTCCGGCCAAGCCTGCTGCTGCTCCGGCCAAGGCTGCTGCTGCTCCGGCGAAGGCCGCTGTGGCTCCGGCGAAGAAGGCTGCTCCGGCGAAGAAGGCTGTGGCTCCGGCGAAGAAGGCTGTGGCTCCGGCGAAGAAGGCTGCTCCGGCGAAGGCCGCTGCTGCTCCGGCGAAGAAGGCCGCTCCGGCCAAGCCCGCTGCGGCTCCGGCGAAGAAGGCTGCTCCGGCCAAGCCCGCTGCGGCTCCGGCGAAGAAGGCTGCTCCGGCCAAGCCGGCTCCGAAGGTCGTCCCCGACGCTGCCGCGGCGCCCGCCACCAAGAAGGCCTCGTCGAAGAAGACGCCGCCTGCCCTGCCGCCCACTCCGGCAAGCCTCATCCCGACCCCGAAGGGTTTCACGAAGGACGGCATCGGCTACACCAAGGACTTCGACGCGAAGTGGCTCACCGCGCAGCGGGCGCTGCTGCTGCAGGAACGCATCGACCTCACCGGTCAGGCCGACCGTCTCGAGGATGAAGCCCACCAGCTCATCGAGGAGCAGGAGATGGGCGATGTGCAGTTCGACGACGAAGGTGGCGAGGGCGACACCATGGTGGTGGAGCGCGAGCGTGACCTCGCCCTCAGCGCCCAGGCGCGCCAGATGGTGGCCGAGATCGACGCAGCGCTCCAGCGGCTCACCGCCGGCACCTACGGGTACTCCCTCGAGTCCGCACGACCCATTCCGCGCGAGCGGCTCGAGGCCATTCCGTGGGCGACCCAACTCGTGGAGGAGAAGGTCGGCGGGATCGGACGCCGATGAGTGGCACTCCGCAGGTGCGCCTGCGGTTGACCGCGGTGGTCGTCGCTGCCGTGCTCGTCGTCGACCAGATCACGAAACACTGGGCCGTGACATCGCTTCCCGGGCGGGATCCGGTGCACGTCGTCTGGACGCTGCAGTGGAATCTGGCGTTCAACAGCGGCATGTCGTTCTCGAAGGGCAAGAGCCTCGGAGTGGTGATCGGCTGCATCGCGATCGCGGTCACCGCCTACGTCTGGTGGATGGTGCGCAGGAACACCTCGCCCCTCGTCGCCGTTGCTGCAGGCCTGGTCATGGGAGGTGCGTTGGGGAATGTGGTGGATCGCATGTTCCGCAACAAGGCCTGGATGCGCGGTTCGGTGGTCGACTTCATCGACTTCCAGTGGTTCCCCATCTTCAATGTCGCTGACATGGCGGTGAACGTCGGTGCCGGCCTGTTCGTGATCTGGTCGCTGGTCGGCGCGAAGCGGGCGGTGCCGTCATGATCGAGGAACACATTCCGGCAGCACTGTCGGGCGAGCGCCTCGATCGCGTGGTCGCGCTGGTCGCCGGTTGCAGCCGCAGCGAAGCGCAGCAGTTGATCTCCCTCGGCGCGGTCACCGTCGACGGTGAGGTGCAGTCGGTGGGCAAGGTGCGCCTGGCGGAGGGGCAGCGCGTCACCGTGGAACCCGATGTGCTGCCCGGGCCTCAGGCCCCGGCCGCAGACCCTGACGTGCAGTTCGAGGTCGTCCACCAGGACGATCACCTGATCGTGATCGACAAGCCAGCCGGTCTGGTGGTGCACCCTGGCGCCGG
>JBJTXX010000187.1:0-3105 GCA_046082485.1 Actinomycetota bacterium | reverse complement strand
GCCCCACCTTCTGGCAGCTTCGACAGGCGGGTGTGGATGCTGCCGCGCAGTTCGACGAACTGCAGGTCCGGTCGCACCGCCGTCAGCAGCGCACGGCGTCGCACCGAACCGGTGGCGACGGTGGCACCGAGGGGAAGGTCGGCAAGGCTGGCCCCGACCAGTGCGTCACGGGGGTCGCGCCGTTCGCACAACGCGGCGAGGGTCAAGCCCTCTGCCGTCGCAGAGGGAAGGTCCTTCGCGCTGTGCACGGCGAGGTCGGCGTGGCCGTCGAGCACGGCCCGCTGCACCTCCTTCACGAACACGCCCTGCCCACCGATCTGGTGCAGCGGTACGTCGGCGCGCTGGTCGCCGAGCGTCTCGACGAACACGAGCTCCACCCGCAGTCCGGGGTGCGCGGCCATCAGCGCCTCGGCCACGACCGTGCTCTGCGCCGTCGCCTGCGCACTGCCACGGGTGGCGAGGCGGAGGGTGCTCACCACGGCACCGGTCAGCCGAGGTCGAACAACTCGCGGATGGCGGCCGCGTTGCGTTCGAACTGGGGAGTGCCCGCGTCGTCCTTCAGACGCAGCGACGCCTGATGCAGCAGTTTCGCCACGATGCCCTTGGTCAGTGCCTCCACGGCGTCGCGCTCGGCAGGTTCGAGGGCCGCAAGACGGGCGTGGAAACGCTCGACCTCGGCCTGGCGGACGTGCTCGGCCTTCTCGTGCAGCTGCGCCACCAGCGGGGCGGCCTGCCGCGCCGTGACGTCGACGGTGAATCGCTCGACCTCGTCGCCGACGATGCGCCGCACGTGCTCGGCCTCACCCTGGCGAGCCGACACACCTCGGGCCGCCCAGTCACGCAGGTGATCCAGATTCAGCACGGTCACACCGGGCAGGCCGTGCACGTCGGAGGCGACGTCGCGCGGCACCGCGATGTCGACCACCAGCAACGGCGACGACACCCCCGCACGTGCGGTCACCACCAGGTCGTGATCGATGATCGTGCCGCCGGCCCCCGTGCAGGTCAGCAGCACATCGGCATCGGCAAGAGCGGCGCCGAGGTCGGCGAACGGCACGACGCGGCCGTCGACTCGCTGGGCGAGGTGGTCGGCCCGCTCAGAGGTGCGGCTGGTGACGGTGATGTCGGTGGCACCCGCGCCCACCAGTGCCACGGCGATGCCCTCGCCCATCTCGCCGGCGCCCACCACCAGCACACGCCGGCCCTCCAGCGAACCGAGATGCTCGTGAGCCATCTCGACCGCAGCGTGACTGACCGACGCCGTGTGGCGGCCGATCGAGGTCTCGGTGCGCGCCCGCTTGCCGGTCTCGACGGCGTGACGGAACAACAGGTTCAGGGTGGCGCGGGCGCCACCCTCACCCTGGGCGACCTCCCAGGCGTTGCGCACCTGTCCGAGGATCTCGCTCTCGCCCAGCACCGCGCTCTCGAGGCCCGACGCCACGGAGAACAGGTGGTGCACCGCGGCCTCGTCGTGCTGGCTGTAGAGGTGGGGGTGCAGGTCGTCGGGGGCAAGACCCCCCAGTTCGCAGAAGAAGTCGCGGATGTCGGCGTAGGCGCCGTGGAACCGCTCGGCGACGGCATACACCTCGGTGCGGTTGCACGTGCTGAGCACCACGGCCTCGCGCACGTTCGGGCGCGACACCAGACCGGCGATCACCTTGCCCAGCCCGTCGCGGCCCACCGCGACGCGCTCGAGCAGGTCGATGGGGCCGGTGCGGTGGTTGACACCAATGACCACGATGCTCATGCGCCCATCACCCTATGCGCTCGCCGTCCGGCCGCTGCCAACGGCGTGGATCGCCCCGCCGGCCCGACGCTGCTCGTGATAACTGAGGATCTGCAGTTCCACCGCAAGGTCGACCTTGCGCACCTCGATGGCCCGCGGCACGGTGAGCACGACCGACGCGAAGTTCAGGATGCTCGTCACGCCGGCCTTCACCAGTCGGTCCGCTGCGTCCTGGGCGGCGGGCGGCGGCGTGGCGATCACGCCGATGTGCACACGCTTGCTCTGCACCAGTTGCGACAACTCGTCGATGTGGCGCACCCGCAGGCCACCCAGCACCGTGCCCACCTTCGTCGTGTCGATGTCGACGACGCCGACCACCGGGAACCCGCGCTCGCCGAAGCCGCCGTAACCCGCGAGGGCCTGGCCGAGGTTGCCGGCGCCGACGATCACGACCGGCCAGTCGTGGGTGAGGCCCAGCTCACGACGGATCTGGTAGACGAGATAGCCCACCTCGTATCCCACGCCGCGGGTTCCGTAGCTGCCGAGATAGCTGAGGTCCTTGCGCACCTTGGCGGCATTCACGCCGGCCAGTTCGGCCAACCCGTCCGACGAGATGCTCGCCACGCCCTCGCGGGCCTGATCGTCGAGCAGACCGAGGTACACCGGCAGCCGCGACACCGTGGCATCGGGGATGCGGCGCTTGACGCGGTCGGGACTCACGACCCGAACAGTATTCACTCGTGCAATTGTTCACAAAGTCGTCCCGGTGTGACATTCACCTAGTCTCGTGGGGGTGAACGCCGTCCTCGCCGCTGCCGCCAGCCTCGTGGCCGTCGCGTTCTGCCTCAGCACCCTGGACCGCTGGCTGCGGCGCAGGCGGCCGCACGAACTGGCCTGGACGGTGTCGCTGGCCCTGTTCGCGCTCGGGTCGCTGGCCCTCTGGTGGGCCGAATCCGCCGGATGGGGCCTCGGTTCGTTCCGCGTGTTCTACCTCGCCGGTGCCGTGTTGAACGTGCCGTGGCTGGCCCTCGGCACGGTCTACCTGCTGGCCGGCGAGGATGTCGGGCACCGGGTGCGCTGGTGGCTGGTGTTCCTCAGCGGGCTCACCGTCGGCATCGTCGGCTTCGCGCCCACCAAGACGGGCGTGTCGGGCGGCGAACTGCCCACCGGTAAGGACGTCTTCGGTGTCGCGCCCCGGGTGCTGGCCGCCGTTGGTTCCGGCGTCGCTGCACTGGTCATCATCGTCGGTGCGCTCTGGAGCGCCTGGCGGGTGGCCAGGGGCCGCAACCCCTCGCTCAGCGCTCAGCGTTCCGTCGCGGCGCCGCAACAACCAGTTGCCCGCAACCTGCTCCTCCCCCTCGGCACACCGGTGATCAGCA
>JBJTXX010000186.1:0-4647 GCA_046082485.1 Actinomycetota bacterium | reverse complement strand
TGGCCGGGCGGCCGGCACAGCCCGTAGGCGGCGCGCTCGCCGTCGAGCACCATCTGCATCGTGGTCATCGCCGTGTCGACGGCACCGCGGGCCGCCGCATAGGTGCCCTCGAGCAACGGCGTGGTGGTCTCGAAACACCAGTAGCCGATGCGACCGTTGATCGCCTGCGGCTCGCGGACCTCGCTCATCTTGTCGCGCAACGCAGGCCGGTAGAAGAAGTCGGGGGTCACCTCGCGCACCCCCGGGTGCGCGGCGGCGTACTGGTGCCAGCCTTCCTCGAGGAACTTCAGCAGCCCGGGGTTGTGCACACCCACGATCGGGTCGGTGCCCCACGCGTCGGGTTCGCTGAACTGGAAGCGAGCGTCGGCCCGCAGGGTCTCGCGGATCGCCTCGGCGCGACCGATGTGCTCCCAGGGGCTGTGCGCCGACGAGTTCTCGATTTCGACGTGCGGATCGTGCTGCAGGTGAGCGGGCGTGTAGACGACTTTCACGCCCCGGAAACTAGACGAGTTCCAGTTCTTCGGCGAGGTACAACTCGCGGCACCTGGCCCGCTGCAACTTGCCCGACGAGGTCTTGGGCAGGGTGCCCGGCTTGACCAGCATCACGTCACGCGGCGGCAGACCGCACACGTCGAGCGCCCTGTGGTGCACGGCATCCCGGACCACGTCGAGGTTCTCGGCGCGGACCTCCGCCACCACCACCACGCTCTCCTTGCCCTTGTAGCCATCGACACCGAAGGCGATGACGTTGCCGGCCCGCACACCCTCGATCACGCCGACGGCCCGCTCGATGTCCTCGGGGAACACGTTGCGACCACCCACGATGATCACGTCCTTGATGCGGCCGCACAGCACCAGTTCGCCATCGACGAGATAGGCGAGGTCGCCGGTGCACAGCCAGCCGTCGCGGAACAGGGCTGCCGTGGCGTCGGGCCGCTTGTAATAGCCGGGAGTCACCGACGTGCCACGCAGCAGCAACTCGCCCACCTGTCGCTCCGCCAACTCGACGTAGGTGTCGGGGTCGACCACCTTCATCTCCAGACCCGGTACAGCCTTGCCGAGCAGCGGCAGGCGGCGCACGTGGATCTCCTCCTCGGCGTCCTCCACCACAAGCGGCCGCGCCACCCGATCGCGCTCGAGCGCGATGCGATCCACGCTGTCGCACACCATGCCGCGGTGCCGGACAGGGAAGGCCCCGCCGATGGCCACCTCGGCCATGCCGAACGCCGGGAACACGCTGCCGGCCCTGAAGCCGAACGGCTCTGCTGCCTTCACGAACGCCTCGACGGCGGTGGGGTCGATGGGTTCGGCACCACTCAACGCCAGGGTCAGCGACGACAGCTCGAGATCGTGCATCCGGCCGAGCGCCCGGGTGGCGAGCACCCACGAGAAGTTCGGGCCGGCCGTGGCGGTGCCACGGTGATCGCTGATCCATTGCATCCAGTTGCCGGGCTTGGCCAGGAAGTCCTGCGGGGCTGCCTGCACCAACTGCACGCCGTTCGTCATCGGGATCGACAGGAAACCCACCAGCCCCATGTCGTGGTACAGCGGCAGCCAGCTGACCATGACCTCCTCGAGGCTCAGTTCCGCTGCGGCGCACGAGGCGTCGATGTTGGCCCGCAGCACACGGTCGGGGATCATCACGCCCTTGGGCTCGCTGGTGCTGCCGCTGGTGTACTGCAGGATCACGAGGCGCTCGGGGTCGTGCGAGGGAAGCTCGAGCCCCTCGCCACCGGGCCCCGAACCACCGGGCAGCACCGCTGCCATCGGCTCGATCGGCGGGTCACCCGGAGCGGACTCGTAGAACGCGGCGAGCATGTCGTCGATCAGCACGAGCTTCGCGTCGCCGTGGCGGATGCGTGCCCGGGTGCTCTCGACGAAGGCCTCCAGCGAACCCATGCGCATCGGGAGCGGCAGCACCATGCTGGCGATTCCCGCGAGCCAGCATCCCTGGATGATGGTGATCAGCTGACGTGAGGTCGGCCCGAGGATCGCAACGTGATCGCCGGGCACGAGGCCCCGTGCTTGCAGGGCGGCGCCCACGGCGCGGGCCTCGTCGTGGATCTGCGCCCAACTGACGAAGGCGTCACCCTCGGCTGGCATGACGCTGGGCCCCACGAACCGCACCCCGGTGGGTCGGTCGGCGGCCGCGATCAGGCGGGCGACGATCGAGTCGGTACTTGGCATGAGTGCACACCGTACTTGCGCCCGACCGACTCCGTAGACTCCGTCCGCTATGTCTGACACCGGCGACACACCTGCCCAGCGCTACTCGGGCGCCCTCGCACAACAGATCGAGGCCCGCTGGCAGGACCACTGGGACACCCATCGCACCTTCGAGGCGCCGAACCCCGCCGGCCCGCTCGCCGACCCCGCCGGGGTGGCTGGCCGGCCCAAGAGGTTCATCCTCGACATGTTCCCGTACCCCAGCGGCGCCGGCCTGCACATGGGTCACCCGCTGGGCTTCACCGCCACCGACATGTACGCCCGGTACCAACGGGCGACCGGCCACAACGTGCTGTACAGCATGGGTTTCGACGCCTTCGGCCTGCCCGCCGAGCAGTACGCCGTGCAGACCGGCCAGCACCCGCGCATCACCACCGAGCAGAACGTCGCCAACATCCGGGCGCAGCTGCGTCGCCTCGGCTTCAGCCACGACAAGCGCCGCAGCATCGACACCACCGACCCCGGCTACTACCGCTGGACCCAGTGGATCTTCCTGCAGATCTTCAACTCGTGGTTCGACCCGCAGCAGCGCAAGGCGCGCCACATCGACGAGCTCGTGGCCCAGTTCGATGCAGGTTCACGGGCACCCAAGAGCGGCTCGTGGCAGCAGATGACGGCCGACGAGCGCCGCAAGGAACTGGACCAGTGGCGGCTGGCCTACGTCAGTGACGCCCCGGTGAACTGGTGCCCCGGCCTGGGGACAGTGGTGGCGAACGAGGAGGTCACGGCCGACGGACGCAGCGACCGCGGCAACTTCCCCGTGTTCAAGCGCAACATGCGCCAGTGGATGATGCGCATCACGGCCTATGCCGATCGGCTGATCGACGACCTCGACCTGCTCGACTGGACCGATGCGCTGAAGTCGATGCAGCGCAACTGGATCGGCCGCAGCGAAGGCGCCACGGTGCACTTCGACTCGCACGCCGGCCGCATCACGGTGTTCACGACACGACCCGACACGCTGTTCGGCGCCACGTTCATGGTGCTGGCGCCCGAGCACCCGCTGGTCGATTCCCTCACCACCGCCGAGCAGACCACCGCCGTGGCCGCATACCGGGCGAAGGCACAGGCCGAGGACGACTTCGAACGCCAGAACGACGCCCGCGAGAAGACCGGGGTGTTCACCGGCTCGTACGCGACGAACCCGATGAACGGGGCGCAGATCCCCGTCTGGATCGCCGACTACGTGCTGATGGGCTACGGCACCGGGGCCATCATGGCCGTGCCGTGCGGCGACCAGCGCGACTTCGACTTCGCCCGCCGGTTCGGCCTGCCGATCACCGCCATCCAGGACCCGGCCGATGGCCGTGGCACCGACTGCTCGACGTGGGCTGATGCCTTCGTGGGCGATGCGCCCTACGTGAACAGCAGCAACGACTCGCTGTCACTCGACGGGCTGACCTCGATCGCCGAGGCCAAGTCGCTGACCAGCGCATGGTTGTCGACCGACGGCCATGGCGAGGCCACGGTCACCTACAAGTTGCGCGACTGGCTGTTCAGTCGTCAGCGCTACTGGGGGGAACCCTTCCCCATCATCTACGACGACCACGGCAACCCCCACTCGTTGCCCGACACCTCGTTACCGGTGCTGCTGCCCGACACCGACCAGTTCTCACCGCGCACCTTCGACCCCGACGACGCGATGAGCAACCCTGAGAGCCCGCTCGACCGCCTCGGCGACTGGGTGTGGGTGGAGGCCGACCTGGGCGACGGGCCGCGCCGCTACCGCCGCGACACGAACGTGATGCCGCAATGGGCGGGTTCGTGCTGGTACGAACTGCGCTACCTCGACCCCACCAACGAGCAATCGTTCGTCGACCCTGCCAACGAGCAGTACTGGATGGGCCCTCAGGGCGGCACGCACCCGGGCGGCGTCGACCTGTACGTCGGCGGTGTGGAGCACGCCGTGCTGCACCTGCTGTACGCACGCTTCTGGCACAAGGTGTTGTTCGACCTCGGCCACGTCAGCTCGGTCGAACCGTTCCACAAGCTCTTCAACCAGGGCTACATCCTCGCCGCCGCCTACAAGGACGAGCGCGGCATCTACGTCGACGCATTCGGCGTGGAAGAGCGTGACGGCGCCTACTTCCACGAGGGCAAGCCGGTCACCCGTGAATACGGGAAGATGGGCAAGAGCCTGAAGAACGCGATCGCACCCGACGACGTGTGCGCCGAGTACGGCGCCGACACGTTGCGCCTGTACCTGATGAGCATGGGCCCGCTCGATGCATCACGCCCGTGGGAGAGCAAGGACGTCATCGGCGTGCACCGCTTCCTGCAGCGGGTGTGGCGCAACGTCGTCGACGAGGACACCGGCGCCACCAGGTTGCTGGCCGACCCTGCCGGTGACGAGACCGTGCGCCTGCTGCACCGCACGATCGCCGGGGTGCGCGACGACCTCGACAACCTGCGGTTCAACAC
>JBJTXX010000185.1:0-12731 GCA_046082485.1 Actinomycetota bacterium | reverse complement strand
GTGCCACGGCTCGCAGTACAACCGCGTCGGTGAGAAGAAGGGCGGCCCTGCCCCGCGCGGCATGGACCGTTTCGCGGTGTCCGTCACGAACGGCGTGCTCACGATCGACACGGGCTCTGTGTTCGCCGGTCCGCCCGCCGGCGTGAACACGACCGGCCAGGAGGCGGAGGGCCCGCACTGCGTGGGCGCCGCCGGGGGTGGCCACTGACATGATCGCATCAACGAGCGCATCCATCGCCTGGCTGATCCTCCTCGCGTCCCTCGCGGGCTGGATCGTCTACGGCATCGCCAACGTCCGCGGCGGCCGCAAGGAAGTCGGCTCCGAGCAGATGCTCGCCGCCAACCGCAAACCCTATTACGACGACGAGGAGCTCGAGGGCAAGCGCCTGGAGCGCACGCAGCTGATCGGACTCCTCTTCCTCGGAATCATCACGGTCGCCCTGCCGCTGTACTGGGTGATGGAGCCGGCCCGCCAGGAAGAGGCCGTCTTCGGTTTCGACAAGCGCTTCGTGAACTGGGGCGGCAAGCTCTTCGCCGCGACCGCCGACGGCGGGTACAACTGCGCCGGCTGCCACGGCGGCATGAAGGCCACCGGTGGCGTCGCGCCGTACGCGATCACAGACCCGAAGACCAGCGAGGTCAAGGCTGTGTCGTGGAAGGCGCCCGCGCTCAACACGGTCATGTACCGCTACAGCGCCGAGGAGGTGCGGTTCGTCCTCAACTACGGCCGCCCGTTCTCGCCGATGTCCGCGTGGGGCACCATTGGCGGCGGCCCGTTGACGAGCCAGTCGGTGGACACGCTCATCAACTACCTCGAGTCCATCCAGATCCCGCAGGACAACTGCACGGAGACGCGCGGGTCGTTCAACCCCACATGCGACACCGGCAAGCTGCCGAAGGAGAAGAACGACGAGATCGCAGCCGAGGCCAAGCGACTGGTGGACAACGGCACGTACTCCAGCATGGGCGAGGCGTACTTCAACCTCGACCTCGGCGGCGGGGCGTACTCGTGCGCGCGCTGCCACACGAAGGGCTGGTCCTACGGCGACCCGCAGGTCACCGGCGGCGGTGCCTTCGGTCCGAACCTGACGGCCGGGTCCTCCGTGCGCCAGTTCCCGAGCGCCGATGACATGGTCACGTTCCTGAAGGCAGGCTCGCAGATGGGCCAGCGGTACGGCGAGCAGGGCCAGGGAAGTGGGCGCATGCCCGGCTTCGGACAGATTTACACCGACGAGCAGATCCGCCAGATCGTCGAGTACGTGAGGAGCCTCTGATGCTGTCCACACTCCTTGCAATCGGGTGGGAGCCCGAGATCCGCGGCTACATCGTCGTGCTCATCATGGTCGGCACGCTGATCGGCGGCACGTACCTCATCCTCGGCACCAACCTGGGTGCACGTCTCGGTTTCCTCGTGGCTGCCTGCGGGCTGGCCGGGTGGATGATGTCCATGGCGATCATCTGGGTGATCTACGGCATCGGCCTGCAGGGGCCCTTCCCCTCGTGGAAGCCGTCCGAGCCGGTCGCGCTGGTGCGTGACGCCGCGAAACTGGACCTCACTGAGATCGTCACCACGTCGCCCGACGTGGCCGACAAGTCGCGCGAGGACTCTGCGGCCGCGGTGCAGAAGCAACTCGAGGCAGAGGGCTGGACCCGCCTCGAGGACTCCGACCCGCAGCGCGGCCAGGCCGTCGCATCGGCAGACGAGATCATCCAGATCGAGGCCGAGGAGTTCAAGAGCGGCGAGTACGTGCCCGTTGCCGTCTACGACAAGGGCGGCGAGAGGTGGCCGAAGCTCGGTGACTCGATCGACTTCATCGCGTTCAAGCACAAGCCGAGGTACGCCATCGTCGAGGTCGCGGCACTGCTGCCCCAGCGCACCGAGCCCGGCCGCGCGCCTGCACGCGCGGTCATCGACGACAGCCAGCCGCACAGATACGTGGTCATGATCCGTGACCTCGGTGCACGCCGCCGTCCCGCCGCGCTCATCGGCATCGGCTCGGGGATCATCTTCTTCCTGCTCGCATGGATGCTCCACCGTCGTGAGGCGTACCTGCGAGAGAACCTCGCCCTGAAGGCATAGGGCGAGTGATGGGCCAGTACCTCCCGATCATCGCACTGGTGGTGGTGGCCGTCCTCTTCGGTGTCCTCAGCTTCGTGGCGTCGGGACTCCTCGCCCCCTACAGGCCGAACAGCGCGAAGGAGGCCCCGTACGAGTGCGGGATCGTCCCTTCGCGCGACAACCCGGAGCGCTTCCCGGTCAGCTTCTACGTGATCGCGATGCTCTTCATCATGTTCGACATCGAGATCATCTTCGTCTACCCGTACGCGGTCTCCCGCGAGGCGCTCGGCGCCTACGGCTTCGCCGAGATGGCCGCGTTCAGCGCGGTGTTCTTCGTGGCGTTCGTCTACATGGTCGCCAAGGGCGCCCTCGAGTGGGGCCCGCTGAAGCGCGCCGGTTCGGAGACGCCCGCGAACGATGATCTCGTGGCAGCCACGCAGGCCAAGGGCTCGTTCCGTCTCGTCGGTCTCGAGGGCCGGGAGAAGAGCGGGGAGGCAGCCTGATGGGCGTCGTGCGCAACGTGCTCGACGAGGGACTCGCCGGCCTCGACCACAACTTCGTGACGGCACGCCTCGAGGACCTCGTCAAGTGGTCCCGTTCCCGCAGCAGCTGGGGTGCCTCGTTCGGGCTGGCGTGCTGCGCGATCGAGATGATGGGCACGGGTGCATCCCACTACGACCTCTCGCGCTTCGGCATGGAGGTCTTCCGTGCCTCGCCACGCCAGGCCGACATCATGATCGTGGCCGGCCGCGTCAGTCAGAAGATGGCGCCCGTGCTGCGCCAGGTGTACGACCAGATGATGGAGCCCAAGTGGGTCATCAGCATGGGCGTGTGCGCCAGCAGCGGCGGCATGTTCAACAACTACGCGATCGTGCAGGGTGTCGACCAGGTGGTGCCGGTCGACGTGTACGCCCCGGGTTGCCCGCCGACGCCCGAGACGCTGATCCATGCCATCGAGACGCTGCACCAGTTGATCGAGGACGGACAACTGCTGCGACGCCGCGCCGAGACCGGTGCCGGCGCCAACGTCCACGTCACCGAGGTGCCGGCTGGCGACCAGCCGGTGCCCGTCATCCTGGGAACCCGCTGACCGATGTCCGACACCGACGCCACCCCGCAGCCCGACGCGCCCACGCGCCACGGCGTGCCGCTCACCGACAGCCGCGGTCAGGCGGTGCTGCACCCGTCGCGTGAGCAGTACGTCAAGGTGCTGCGAGCACTGCTCGACGAGTCGTTCACGATGTGCAGCGACCTCACCGCCGTCGACTATCTGTTGCACACGGGGCGCAGCCTTCCCGACGGCATCGCGGCCGAGCGCTTCGAGGTCGTGGTGAACCTGCTCTCGATCGAGCGCCGAGAGCGCATCCGCGTGCGGGTGCAGGTGCCCGAGGGTGATGCCAGGATCGCCAGTGCCTTCGACCTGTACCCCGGCACCGAGGCCATGGAGCGCGAGGTCTACGACATGTTCGGCATCGTCTTCACCGACCACCCCGACCTCACCCGCATCCTGATGCCGGAGGACTGGGTGGGGCACCCGCTGCGCAAGGACGACGACCCCAGCCGCATTCCCGTGCAGTTCAGCGGCGACTTCTACGCGAGGTCCGGATCATGAGCATCGTCGACGTCATCCGCGGTGGCAACGAACCCGAGCAGGGTCTGAAGCCGCGCAGTGAGATCACCGCCCGCGAGTTGTTGCGCGAGGTCGGCGCGGTCCTGCGCATGAGCGAGGCCGAGGCGGCCAAGCTCGGCGACATCCCCGTCGATCCCTCCGAGGATCAGACGATGATCATCAACATGGGACCCCAGCACCCCAGCACCCACGGCGTGCTGCGCCTGATGCTGGAGCTGCAGGGCGAGACCGTGCTGCGCTGCAAGCCGATCATCGGCTACCTGCACACGGGCATGGAGAAGACGGGCGAGCAACTCACGTTCATGCAGGGCGGCACCAACGTCACCCGCATGGACTACCTCAGCCCGCTCAACAACGAGCTGGTGTTCTCCTTGGCCGTGGAGAAGCTGCTCGGTATCGAGCACGACATTCCCGAGCGGGCGGTGTGGATGCGCATGCTGCTCAGTGAACTGAACCGCATGAGCAGCCACCTGCTGTTCCTCGCCACGAACGGCATGGACATCGGCGCGGTCAGCATGATGATCTACGGCTGGCGCGAGCGCGAGGAAGTGCTGCGCTTCTTCCAGAAGGTCACCGGCCTGCGGATGAACCACAACTTCATCCGTCCCGGCGGTGTGGCCGCGGACCTGCCGGCCGGCTGGCGCGACGACGTGCTGCACCTGCTCGAGGCCATCCCGCCGAGGCTCGAGGAATACGACGTACTGATGACCGGTCAGCCGATCTGGCGCGACCGCCTGCAGGGTGTCGGTGTCATCACCTCTCAGGAGGCCGTCGCCCTCGGCGCGACGGGGCCCATCCTGCGTAGCACCGGCGTGCCCTGGGACCTCCGGCGCGACATGCCGTACCTGCGCTACCCCGAGGTCGAGTTCGACGTGGTGGTGGGCAGTTACGGCGATGCCTTCGACCGCTACGCGATCCGTCTCAACGAGGTGCGCGAGAGCATCCGCATCGTGCACCAGATCCTCGATCGCATGCCGGGTGGCGACTACCGCATCCAGAACAAGAAGGTGACGCCGCCGCCGCGTGCGCGCATCGACGAGAGCATGGAAGCGCTCATCCACCACTTCAAGATCTTCACCGAGGGTTTCAAGGTGCCCGAGGGCGAGGTGTACGTCGCCATCGAGAGTCCTCGCGGTGAGATCGGCTGCTACATCGCCAGCGACGGTTCGGCCACGCCGTACCGAATGCACGTGCGCGCCCCATCGTTCGTGAACATCCAGTGCCTGCCGCACATGATGCGCGGCGGCCTGGTCGCCGACGCGGTCGCCATCATCTCGAGCGTCGACCCAGTGCTGGGGGAGGTCGACCGATGAGCCGCCTCCACGAGGCCAACGTGCTGCTGGCCAAGGAGATCGTCGCCCGTTACCCGAAGGCGCGGTCGGCGACGATTCCCCTGCTGCACCTCTCGCAGCAGCAGAACGGCTACGTCACCAACGAGGCGATCGCCCATGTCGCCGAGCTGGTGGGCGCCACACCCGCCGAGGTGATGGGCACCGCCACGTTCTACGAGATGTTCAAGTTCGAGCCGGTCGGCAAGTACCTCATCAACATCTGCGGCACGATGAGCTGTCAGCTGATGGGCGCCGACGAACTGATGCACCACGCCGAGCACACGTTGGGGGTGAAGGCCGGCGGCACCACCGCCGACGGCATGTTCACGCTCGAGCACGCCGAGTGCCAGGCCGCGTGCACCGAGGCGCCGAACGTGCAGGTGAACTACCGCCACTGCCATCGCATGACCACCACGGCGTTCGACCAGTTGGTCGACGACCTGCGCAACGGCCGCCTCGACGGCGACATCCCGACGCACGGCACGCTCGCCAGGGTGCGCCAGCACATTCCCGCCGACAAGGCTGCCGGGGCCGTGGCGCCCGATGCCGGCACCGTGCCGTCCTGGCTGCCGGAGGCCACTCAATGAGCACCTACCCCTGGGCCGCCGGTTACATCGACGACGGTGACCGCCCGAAGATCGTCACCTCGAGGTTCCACCTCGAGGACGGCCACACCATCGAGCGCTACCTGGCCACGGGCGGCTACGACGGCCTGAAGGCTGCCCTTCGCCGCCCGCCGGCAGAGGTGCACGACGAGGTCAAGAACGCAACGATCCTCGGTCGTGGCGGTGCTGGGTTCCCTGCCGGCACCAAGTGGGGCCTCACCCCGGCCGGGAAGTTCCCGCGTTACCTGGTCGTGAACGGCGACGAGTCCGAGCCCGGCACCTACAAGGACCGCCTGCTCATGGAGCGCGATCCGCACCAGCTGATCGAGGGCTGTCTCATCGCTGCGTACGCCGCCGGCCTGTCGCAGGTGTTCCTCTACATCCGCGGTGAGATGCCGTTGGCGCACGAACGTGTGGGTCAGGCGCTGAACGACGCGTACGCGGCGGGCTTGGTGGGGCGCGACATCCTCGGCACCGGCTTCAGCATCGACATCGTGCTGCACTGGGGCGCAGGCGCCTATGTGGTCGGTGAGGAAACGGCCCTCATCGAGAGCCTCGAGGGCAAGCGTGGCGAACCACGGCTGAAGCCCCCGTTCTTCCCGGCGGCCATCGGTCTCTACGGGCAGCCGACGATCGTCAACAACGTCGAGACGTTGTCGAACCTGCCGTGGCTGATGAACAACGGGGCCGCGGCCTACACGGCCATCGGCACCGCCACCAGCCCGGGCACCCGGATGGTGGCAGTGAGCGGCCACGTGAACAGGCCCGGTGTGTACGAGATCGTGAACGGCACGACGACGTTCCGCGACCTGCTCTACGGCGACGAGTTCTGCCAGGGCATCCGCAACGGCAACCGACTGAAGGCGTTCGTGCCCGGCGGCGGTTCCGCCCCGTGGTTCACCCCCGACCAACTCGACCTGCCGTTCGAGGGCCGTCTGGTCGGCGCGGCGGGCTCGATGCTGGGTTCCGGGGCGATCATGGTGATGGACCACACCACCGACATCCCGTCGGCGGCGCTCACCCTCACCCGCTTCTACGCCCACGAGAGCTGCGGTCAGTGCACCCCGTGCCGTGAGGGCGGCACGTGGCTCGAGCGCGTGCTGCAGCGCGTGGTCGACGGACGTGGCTCGCGGGCCGACCTCGACCAACTGCTCGAGATCGGCCAGAGCATCTGCCCGGGCAACTTCCCGCACGCGGCGAGTTCGTCGCTGGGCCTCGAGGCCACGCCCTTCCCGTACAAGATGACCACGATCTGCTTCGTCGGGCCGTCGGCGTTCGCGCCGGTGCACTCGGCACTCACGCTGTTCCGCGGCGAGTTCGAGGCCAAGATCGTCGAGCGCAAGCAGATCCCCGTGTCCGTCGGAGCCGTCCATGACCACCACTGAGCCCGCTGCGAACCCGGCCGACGGGGCCGAGGCACCGCCGCCCGACCCGAACGCGGTGCACATCACCGTCAACGGCGTGCCGCATGTCGCGCGCAAGGGCCAGATGCTCATCGACGCCGCCGCCGACGCCGGTCAGTACATCCCGCACTTCTGCTACCACGAGCGGATGACGCCGGTGGGCAAGTGCCGCATGTGCCTCGTCGAGTGCGATTCGGGCCGCGGCCCTGCCGTCACGGTCAGCTGCATGGTGCCCGTCTCGCCCGACATGAAGGTCGAGACCGAGTCGCCCACGACCAAGCGCATGCAGGAGGGCATCCTCGAACTGCTGCTGGCGAACCACCCGCTCGACTGCCCCGTGTGCGACAAGGGCGGCGAGTGCCCCCTGCAGGACCAAGCGTTCAGCCACGGGCCGGGCGAGAGCCGCTACATCGAGGAGAAGCGGCACTACGAGAAGCCGATCCCGATCAGCGACCTCGTGTTCCTCGACCGTGAGCGTTGCATCCTGTGCGACCGCTGCACCCGGTTCGCCGACGAGGTCGCCGGTGACCCGCTCATCCACTTCAACAGCCGCGGCAACAACACCCACATCACGACCTTCCCCGACGAGCCCTTCAGCTGTTACTTCAGCGGCAACACGGTGCAGATCTGTCCGGTCGGTGCGCTGACCGCGAAGCCGTACCGGTTCAAGGCCCGACCCTGGGACCTGTCGCAGCAGGAGAGCACCTGCACCACCTGCTCGGTCGGTTGCCGCACCGTCGTGCAGACCAGCCGCGACGAGCTGCTGCGGTACATGGGCGTCGACAGCGACCCGGTGAACCATGGCTGGATGTGCGACCGCGGCCGTTTCAACTTCGAGGCCGTGAAGTCGGCCGAACGCGTGCAGCACCCGCTCGTGCAGCGCGATGGCCAACTGCAGCCCTCCACGTGGAACGCAGCCGTGGGCGCTGCAGCCGAACTGATCCGCGAGGCGCTGAAGGCCGGCGGCGCCGGCAGCGTGGGCGTGATCGGTGCGGCTCGCGGCACGAACGAGGACGCCTTCGCCTGGGCGCGTCTGGCCCACGACGTGATCGGCACGGCCAACGTGTATGCCCAGATGGGCGACGGCGTGCCGAACCAGTTGATGGCCAAGAACCCCGCCACCATCGACGAGGCCGCCTCGGCAGCGACGGTGGTGCTGCTCTGCGGCGACCTCAAGGAAGAACTGCCCGTGCTCTTCCTGCGTCTGCGCGGCGCCGTGGAGAAGAAGCGCACCAAGGTGATCGAGTTCGCCTCGCGCCAGACCGGCGTCACGCCGTACGCGTGGAAGCACTTCGCCCACGAACCCGGTGCCCAGCCGTCGGCGATGGCTGCTGCGCTCGCCGATGCGGCCGTCGCCGGTCAACTGGCCAAGGGCCCGGTGGTCGTGGTGGTCGGTCGCTCCAACCTCGCCGAGTCGAATGCCGCAATGCTGTCGGCGCTCGCCGCCCTGCGCAGCGCTGCACCCGATGCGAAGGCGCTCACCGCCAATCGCCGGGGCAACGTGGCCGGCGCGCTGCGCATGGGCATGCGGACGGGCGACGGCGGGCTCGACACCCGGGGAATGCTGCAGGCCGCGGCCGACGGGAAGATCGAGTGCCTCGTGCTGGTGGGGGCCGATCCGTTGGCCGACTTCCCCGACACCGACCTCGCCCGTCGTGGCCTGGCCGGGGCCCGGCGCATCATCGCGGTCGACACGAACCTCACCGCCAGCGCGCAGCACGCCGACGTCGTGCTCGCCGCCAGTGCATACGGTGAGAAGGCTGGCACCCACACGAACCTCGAGGGCCGCGTCACCGCACTCGCCCGTGCGGTCACACCGGTGGGCACCACCCGCGCCGACTGGATGATCGCCGCCGAACTGGCGCTGGAACTCGGCACCGACCTCGGCTTCGGCTCGGTCGACGAGGTGACCGCCGCCATTGCGGCCAGCGTCCCCGGCTTCGACGGGGTGAACGCCCGGTCGGCGGCCGGCGACGGCGTGCTGGCGGGGCCGGCGACCGATCTCGGCGCACTGCCCGCACCCGAGGTGCAGGTGCCCGAGCGCAACGCCTACCAGTTCCGCCTCGTGGTCAGCAGGGTGCTGTACGACCAGGCCACCGGCACGGCGAACTCGCCCTCGATCAGCCACCTCACCCGCGGCTCGGCCATCCACCTGAACCCTCTCGACCTCGAGCGAGTCGGCACGACAGCGGGCAACAGCGTGAAGGTCTCGGGAGCACGCACGAGCGTGGTGTTCACCGTCGTTTCCGACCCTGCCGTGCTGCGCGGCACGGCGTGGGTGCCCTTCAACCAGCCCGGACCCAACGTGGGTGAACTGATCGACTGCCACGCCGCGGTCAACGACGTCCGGATCGAGACCCTCTGATGTTCGCCCTCGACTCCCTCCTCGACAACATCACCCTGATCAGCAAGGAAATGCTGATCGTGCTCATCAAGGTCGTCGTCATCTTCGTCGTCGGTCTGGTCGGCACGATGCTGATGGTCTGGTTCGAACGCAAGGTCATCGCGTTCATGCAGAACCGCATCGGTCCCGACAAGGCCGGTCCCAAGGGTCTGCTGCAGACGCTCGCTGACGGCATCAAGCTGTTCTTCAAGGAAGACCTCATCCCCGAGCGCAGCAACCGCTTCGTGTTCAAGCTCGCCCCGTACCTGGCGTTCGTGCCGGCGTTCCTGGTGTGGAGTGTCATCCCGCTGGGTGGCGACTTCAGCAACGGCAAGGACGGCACCGTCATGCTGCTGGGCAAGGCCACGAAGTTGCAGCTGGCCGACCCGCCGGTGGGTGTGCTGCTACTGCTGGCACTCAGCAGCATCGCCGTCTACGGCATCATGCTGGCCGGCTGGAGTTCGGGCTCGAAGTACCCACTTCTCGGATCGGTTCGCGCCTCTGCGCAGATGGTCAGTTACGAGGCGGCGCTGGGCCTCAGCCTCGCCACGGTGATCCTCGTGGCCGGCACCCTCAGCACCAACGGCATCGTCACCGCACAGTCGAGCCTCACCCGCTGGCACGTGGTGGCCACCGGCGTGGTGCCGTTCGTGGTGTTCCTCATCGCCGCGACGGCGGAACTGAACCGGCCGCCGTTCGACCTCGTCGAGGCCGAGCAGGAACTGGTGGGCGGCTTCAACACGGAGTACTCCAGCATCCGATTCGCCCTGTTCTTCCTGGCCGAGTTCATGAACACGATCACCATGAGCGGCGTCATCGTGACGCTGTTCTTCGGCGGACCTCAGCCGATCTCGGTGTTCGGCAAGTCGAACATCCTGTCGCTGCTCGGACCCTTCAGCGGCACCGTGTGGTTCCTGCTGAAGGTGCTCGTGTTCCTGTATGTCTACGTGTGGTTCCGTGCCACGCTGCCCCGCCTTCGCTACGACCAGTTGATGAACCTCGGCTGGAAACTGATGATCCCGCTGGCACTGGGCTGGTTCATGCTCCTGGCGGCGTTCCGCGTGGGTCAGGGCCAGGGCTGGAACACGGGTGTGGTGGGCGTCGTGTGCATCGTGGTGCTCGCGGCAGGTGCATGGCTGCTGTCGATGGCTTCGAAGGTGAGCGCACGCAACCGTGAACGAGAGGGGGCGATGTTCTGATGGGGTACCTCGACGGATTCCTGATCACGCTCAGACAGCACCGCATCTTCGGTGGCGACAGGGTGACCACCCCGTATTCGGGTGGTCGCGTCGCGAAGAAGGGCAAGGATGTCGAAGGGCGCGACGAGAAGATTCCCAAGCCCGAGCGCCTGCACGGCCGCCACGTGCTGAACCGCTACGAGGACGGCATGGAGAAGTGCATCGGCTGCGAGTTGTGCGCCGGTGTGTGCCCCGCCAAGTGCATCTATGTGCGTGGCGCGGACAACGACCCGCAGGACCCCACCTCGCCCGGTGAGCGGTTCGGTTTCGTCTACGAGATCAACTACCTGCGCTGCATCCACTGCGACATGTGCGTGGAGGCCTGTCCCACCGAGGCCATCACCGAGAGCAAGCTGTTCGAGTTCAGCTTCACGAGCCGCAAGGACGCGGTGTACACGAAGGCGGAACTGCTGGTCGGCGACGACGGCAAGCCCAAGCAGCTGCCCTGGGAGGACTGGCGAGCAGGAGAAGACCTGAACACCAGCGGGTGGATGCGGGCAACGGCCGCCAGCGGTGATGCCGACTTCGTCGGTGAGGTCGGCTGGAGCGGCGAACTGGGTTACGGAGTGCGCGCCCCCGAGGCGCCGCAGTCGGAGGCCGATGCTCCGAAGACGGTCAGGTCGGTCACCCGCTGATGGAACTGTTCGTCTTCATCGTCGCGGGCGCGATGGTCATCGGTGGTGGGCTGGGCGTCGTGCTCAGCAAGCACCCGGTGCATTCGGCGCTCAGCCTCGTGCTCACCCTGTTCGGCGTGGCAGTGCTCTTCGTCGCCCAGCAGGCCAACTTCCTCGCGGCCGTGCAGGTGATCGTCTACGCGGGCGCCATCGTCGTGTTGTTCCTCTTCGTGATCATGCTGCTCGGCGTCGACAACGCCGAGAACCTCAGCATCGAGCCGTTCCGAATCCAGCGCCCGCTCGCTGCGGTGGTCGGCGTGGGCACCTTCGTCCTCGTCGTGACAGCGGCGATCGTGGCCCGTGGTGCCGACGTTGCCGTTCGTGGCTCGGGCCTCGAGGTGGCGGGTGCCAACGGCGCCGACCACGACGGCAACATCAAGGCCCTCGCCCGCGACCTCTTCAGTGACCACGTGCTGGCATTCGAGCTCACCTCGGTGCTGCTGGTCATCGCGGTGGTCGGCACCGTGGTGCTGGCCCGCAAGCCGCGCAAGGGTGAGCTGAAGGTCGGTGAGGCGTGATGCTCGCTGTCGTGCCCACCACCACCTGGTACCTGCTGCTGGCGGCAGGCCTGTTCTCCATCGGCGTGGTCGGCGTGCTGGTGCGCCGCAACCCGCTGGTGATGTTCATGTGCATCGAGCTGATGCTCAATGCGGTCAACCTGTCGTTCGTTGCCTTCGCGAAGCGTCTCGGCGACATCGGCGGGCAGACCACCGTGTTCTTCGTGATGGTCGTCGCTGCAGCGGAGGTCGTGGTCGGCCTCGGCATCATCGTCGCCATCCTGCGCCGCCGCCCTGCAGCGACGGCCGACGACCTCGCAGAGTTGAAGGGCTGATCCGATGCTCGACCTTGTCTGGCTCATCCCCGCGCTGCCGCTGGCCGGCTTCCTGCTGATCCTGCTCTTCGGTCGTCGCCTCGGTGACCCGAAGGCCGGTTACCTCGCCACTGCGATGGTGGCCGCATCGTTCGCCGTCACCGTCGGAGTGTTCGCCGACCTGATGTCGCTCGACGCCGAGGCCCGCGCCGAACAGGTGCGAACCCTGTTCTCGTGGGTCACGGTCGGTGGGCTGCACATCGACCTCGCGTTCCTGGCCGACCCGCTCAGCCTCACGATGTGTCTGTTCGTCACGGGCATCGGCGCGTTGATCCACCTGTACGCGGTGGGCTACATGCACGGCGATGCGCGGTTCAGCAAGTTCTTCCTCTACCTGAACCTGTTCGCCTTCAGCATGCTGATGCTGGTGCTCGGCTCGAACATGCTGGTCACCTTCCTCGGCTGGGAGGGCGTGGGCACGTGCTCGTACTTCCTCATCAGCTTCTGGCACGAGAAGGAGAGCGCAGCGACCGCCGGCAAGAAGGCCTTCGTCACCAACCGGGTCGGCGACTGGGGCTTCATGATGGCGATGTTCTT
>JBJTXX010000184.1:0-4141 GCA_046082485.1 Actinomycetota bacterium | reverse complement strand
CCGCGTAGCGGATCATCTCATCGCGGAACCTGGAGTCGAAGTCCATGTCGATGTCGGGCATCGAGATGCGGCTGGGGTTCAGGAAGCGCTCGAACAGCAGGTCGTACTTGATCGGGTCGAGGTCGGTGATACGCAGGCAGTACGCCACGGCACATCCCGCCGCCGAACCGCGGCCCGGCCCCACGCGGATACCCGATTCCTTCGCGTGGCGGATGAGGTCGCCCACGATCAGGAAGTAGCTGGCGAACCCCATGTTCTTGATGGTCTGCAGTTCGTAGGCGACTCGCTCGACCGCGGTGGCGGGCAGCGGCGCGCCCCAACGCTGCTCGGCGCCGGCCCACGTGAGGTGGTCGAGGTATGCGGCATCGTCGGCGAACTCGGCCGGACGCTTGGGGAAGTTCGGGAGTTGGGGCTTGCCGAACTCGATGTTCACCTCGGCCCGCTCGGCGATCCAGAGGGTGTTGTCGCACGCTTCCGGCAGGTCGCGGAAGAGATAGCGCATCTCGGCCGCACTCTTGAGGTAGTGCTCCTGACCCTCGAACTTGAAGCGCTTGGGATCGCTGAGCATCGCGCCCGTCTGCACGCAGAGCAGTGCGTCGTGCGCCTCGTGGTCGTCGCGGTGCGTGTAGTGCGAGTCGTTGGTGGCGATGATGGGGGCACCGATGCGCCGGGCGAGTTCGATCAATTGCGGGTTCGTGTCGCGCTGCGCCTGCAGACCGTGGTCCTGGAGTTCGACGAAGAGGTTGTCGCGGCCGAAGATCTCCTGCAGACGGCCGGCCTTCTCGAGCGCACCCTTCTCGTCGCCCTGCAGCAGGGCCTGCAACACATGGCCACCGAGACAGCCCGTCGTGGCGATGAGACCGTGGTGGTACTTCTCGAGCAGCTCCCAGTCCATTCGCGGCTTGTAGTAGTAGCCCTCGAGGAAGGCGAGGCTGGCGAGCTGGATCAGGTTGCGGTAACCCTGGTCGCTCTCGGCAAGGAGGGTGAGGTGGTAGTAGAGCTTCTTGCCGCCTTCGGTGTCGCCGCCCGAGTCGTCGACCCGACCGCGTCGTGCCGGTCGTTCGGTGCGCGACTCGTAGGCCATGTACGCCTCGGTACCGATGATGGGCTTCACACCCTCCTTGCGGCACTCCTTGTAGAACTCGAGCACCCCGTACATGTTGCCATGGTCGGTGATGCCGAGGGCGGGCTGACCGTCCTGCACGACCTTCGCCACGAGTTCGTCGATCCGGGCAGCGCCGTCGAGCATGGAGAACTCGGTGTGCACGTGGAGGTGCGTGAACGAGTCACCCACGACGACGGTCTCCTTCCCTGTCGGCAGCCGACGACGGGTTACACGGCTGTGATTCGGGAGAAGTTAGCCGCGATCAGCGTGCGGGAAAACCGCCGGGTCACAGTGAATTGGCACACCGATCAGAGGTAGGTGCCCGGACGCTCCCCCGTGTCGATGAACCGACCCTGGGCGCCCTGCTCCTGCCCACCTTGGGGCAGGGACCGCATCTGTTCGAGCTGCTGTCGAGCGGCGAGCTGCTGGGCGAAGAGCGTTGCCTGGATGCCGTGGAACAGGCCCTCGAGCCACCCCACCAGCTGCGCCTTGGCGACCCGCAGTTCGCTGTCGGACGGCACCTCACCGTCGCGGAAGGGCAGGGCGAGCATGCGCAGTTCCTGCTGCAGGTCGGGCGACAACGCGTTGCTGACCTCCACCACCGACCGTTCGTAGATCTCGGCGAGTCGTTCGCGACTCGCCTCGTCGAGCGGACTCGACCGCACTTCCTCGAGCAACTGCTTCACCATCGAGCCGATCCGCATCACCTTGGCGGGCTCGGTGACGGTTTCGGTCGGTTCCAGCGGCGCCACCTCGGACGATTCGCTCATCGGGACTCCTTCACTCGGACGATGCCAGCAACGGCACCAGCATCTCAGCAGACGTCAACGAACCGTGGCGACATTGGAGTGGGAACAGCCCACCATCGTCGGGATCGTTGAAGCTGATCGGGGCATGGGCCACGAGGGCAACGTCACCCAGCCGGCCCGCCACCGGGGCGCTGACCGAGGGGCCGAACCAGCCCTCGGCGAGCACCTCCTGTCGGGTGCGAACCCATGCGACGTCGCCGTGGTGCTCGGCCGCTGCTGCAGCCAGTTCGGCGACCGCACCCGAACGTGCGTGCAGCCAACGGAAGCGCCCTTCGCCCGACTGCATGCGTACCATCCGCATCACGTCGGGATGTGGGTCGATGGTGTGCTCCCCCACCTGGACCTGCCCGTGGTCGGCGGTGACGAGCAGCGTCGCCCCGGCCGGCAGCACGGCCAGCACGTCAGCCACGAGACGATCCGCCATCACCAGTTCCGCCTCGTAGTAGGCGCCGAAACCGCGTTCGTGGGCGATCTTGTCGACGCCGTCGTAGTACGCATAGACGAACCGTTCCCCGGCGCGTAGTAGTTCGTCGATCACCACCGGAATGCTGCTCGACGACCTCCAACCCCGCGGGCGCGACCCCCTGAGGTGTGCCTCGGTGAAAGGGGTGCCCTCCAGTTCGGCACGGCTCACCACGGGTATGTCGAGCCCGAGGAACGGATCGAACGGTTGCGTACGTCGGGGTTCGACCGACCGACGCACGTCGCCGGCAGCCGTGTGCCACCGCAGCACGTTCATCACCTCGCCACCCACGTCCATCCGGTAACCGACCAGACCGTGTTCACCCGGCGTCAAACCCGTGGCGATCGAGGTGAGCGCCGTTGCAGTGGTGGAGGGCGCCACCGTCGTGATCGGCCCGCCGACCATCGATGCGAGCGCCGGCGCGAGGTGCCGGTGAGCCTGCAATTGCTCCCAACCGAGTCCGTCGAGCACCAGCAGCACCACCTGTCGTGCGGCACGGACGTGAGTCGGGATCCACGGCGGCAGTGCCGCCGATGTAGGCCCGAGCAGCGCTGGGACGATGCCCCTCACATTGGGGCCGGAGTACCGCGGGAGGACGATCGCTGGCTGCACGGGCCCATAGTCCACCACGGATTGACGGAACGGCGCCATTCACCGACCTCCGCGACCTACGATGTCGCCGTGCGAGTTTCGAGCAAGGGCGACTACGCGTGTCGGGCACTGCTCTCGCTCACCCTGCACCAGGGCGAGCCGGGCCCGACGTCGGTGCGCGACATCGCCGAGCGCACCGCGATTCCCCAGCCCTATCTCGAACAGATCCTGCTAGCGCTGAAGGGCGCGGGACTGGTGCGGTCCAAGCGGGGGGTCGGCGGGGGTTACGTCCTCGCCCGTGACCCGGGCGAGATCCGTATCAGCGAGATCCTCAGCGCGGTCGACGGCCCGATCAGCCTCGGCGACTTCGGCGAGCCACATCAGGACGGTTCGTGCGATCACGAGGGCCAGTGTGTGCTGTTGGCGATCTGGAAGGCCGCAGGCGAGCAGATGCGTCTGCTGATGGAGGGGTTCACGCTGCAGGCCGTCGCCGATGCAGCACGCGGCACGGGCGCATGGCCCGACGCGACGCTCACCGCACTACAGCGCTGAGTCAGCGCTGCAATCCGGAGAGCACGTCGGCGAGGTCGGCGGGCAGCGGCGACTCGAAGGCAAGCGCTTTGCGGGTCACCGGGTGCTCGAGTTCCAGGCGCATCGCGTGCAGGAACGGTCGAGGCGCATCGATTCCGCTGCGCACACCGCCATAGATCGGGTCACCCACGACTGGGTGACCGACTGCACTGAGGTGCACCCGGATCTGGTGCGTGCGGCCGGATTCGAGACGGCACTCGAGCAGCGATGCATCAGTGGGATCCCTGAACTCGTCGAGCACCTTGTAACGAGTGCGCGACGGCTTGCCGTCGACCACCACTGCCATGCGCATCGGATCGCGATGGTCTCGCCCGATCGGCGCGTCGATCACCCCGTGGGAATTCGCAAGGTGCCCCCACACGAGGGCCAGATAGACACGCCCGACGTCGCGGTTGGCAAGGGCGTCGACCAGTTCGTGATAGGCGCGTTGCGAACGAGCAACGGCCAGAAGGCCGGAGGTACCGAGGTCGAGGCGGTGGACGATTCCGGGACGATGCGGTTCGCCGACATCAGCGATCTCCGGGAAACGTGCCAGTAGCCCGTTGACGAGGGTGCCATCGGGGTTGCCGGCGCCAGGGTGCA
>JBJTXX010000183.1:0-3000 GCA_046082485.1 Actinomycetota bacterium | reverse complement strand
CGACCGTGCTGAACTGATCGCCCACGACGTCGAAGGCCATGACCTTGTTGGTGTGGGTGAAGTCGCGGTTGTTCTTCGGGCTGGTGTTGTTCAGCACCAGGCGCGTCCCGGCCGGCACGCGCGAGAAGTCGATCACGATCTCGTAGCGTTCACCCGAACTCTGCCGGTGCGAGGTCACCGTGACCGGTGCCGGCATCAGGCCGCCGTCGGTGCCGATGACCTGATAGTTCATGCGGTTGCTGAGCGAGAACTGGAACGAGCGGGCGATCGAGCCGACGCAGATGCGGAAACGGTACTTGCGTCGCTTCACCTGCATCACCGGCCAGGGCCTGCCGTTCACCAGGATGACGTCGCCCCAGTGGCCCGAATGGTTGTCGAGCGAGAACAACAGGTTGCCGTCGCTCGCGAACATCGCGTCGTTGATCATCAGGGGCACGTCGTACTCGCCCTTGGGTAGGGGCAGCGCTTGCTCCTCGGCGTCGCGCAGCAGGTACATGCCCGCAAGACCGTGGTAGGCGTTCTCGGCGGTGTGGTGATAGCCGTGGTCGTGGTACCACATGGTGCGGGCCTGCTGGTGGTTGGGGTAGTGGTAGTCCTTGTACTCGCCGGGGTAGCTGATGTCGCTGGCGTATCCGTCGTACTGCGGCAGCGATGCCGAACCGTGCAGGTGCACGGCCGTCCACGGCACGTAACCGAGGGTGGGGTGCACGCTCGGCAGGTTGTTGATGTGCCGCACCACGGTCTGGCGGCCGGTCCACGCATTGATCGTCGGGCCGGGCACCGAGCCGTTGTAGCCGAAGACGATGGTCTTGTAGCCGGGGATGATGTCGGCCTGCACGGCCCGCATCTCCATCCGGAAGTAGTCGCAGGTGGCGGAACTGCGCACGGGCACCGCGTCGGGCGGCCGCACGAACGGCGTCGTGAACGGCGCCGGCAGACGGCTCTCCGCCATCCGATTCTGGGTGTTGGCACCCACTGCGCGAACAGCAGGCAGCGCCAGGGCGGCACCAGCGAACACGCCGGTACGCATCAAATCTCGTCGACCGAAGGTGGTCGGGTCTCCCGTCCCGAGTGCCACTTTCTTCTCCTTGTGTGTTGTAGGGGGTTCACACAACGTACAGGAAAACGCCCAGAGTGGTGAACCCTGAACGAAAAAACTCTTTGAGTGATGACTCAGATTTTGGAGTCACCCAAAGTGTGACCTCGGTTCAGAAAAGTCGATCGGTCGGCTCCGTTTCGATGCGGCGCGGCGGCGCGGCGCGCAACGGGTCATCGCCGACCTCGCCGCCCGGGCCGACGACCTGGAACTGGGTCATCATGTCGTGGTCCTCGTGGATGATGTTGTGGCAGTGGATCATCCACTTACCGGCAGCCTCGGCCTTCACCAGCACCACGATCTCCTCGTTCTGGCCGAGGAAGAGCGTGTCCTTGATCCCCGTCTCGTACGGTCGGGGTGGCCGACCGTTGCGCGAGACGACACGGGAATCGACGAAGTGCGCGTGGCTGGGGTGGTACCACCCGCCGGCGCTGTTCTTCCACGTCCAGCGTTCCACCGTGTCCACCTGCATCGTGGCGCCGACAAGCTCGAAGTCGGACAGCACGATGTCCTCCCAAGTCGTCTTGTTGATCTTCCACAGTCCGTTCTGGCGGTGCAGCAGCCATTCCCGGTCGGCAACGACGTCGGTCACCTTCCAGTCGTGCTCGGCGTCGATGGGCTTCAGCACCTCGGGCACCGGGGCGTTGTTGGCGGGGTCGAACGTGTCGGGGTCAGCGTCGAGCTCGAACGCCATCACCTTGTTGGTGTTCGCCCCGTCGTAGTTCACCGTCACCGTCGGCGCGTTCATCAGGTTCACACGGGCGCCGGCCTTGGCTCCCTTGAAGACCTCGGCGAAGTCGATGACCACTTCGTAGCGCTCGCCCGGACACTGCCGCAGCACCGTGGTGTCTGCGGGCTTGGGCAGCAGTCCGCCGTCGCTGGCGATCACCTTCAACGGCATGCCGTTGCCGAGCGAGAAGCCGAATGCCCGACTCATCGACCCCACCACGATGCGGAAGCGGTACTTGCGACGCTTCACCTTCAGCACCGGCCACGGCACGCCGTTCACCAGGATCACTTCGCTGGGGAACATGTTCTCGTTGGCGAGCGAGAACCACAGGTTGCCGTCGGGGGCGAATGCGGCCTCGTGCACACACATGCACACGTCGTAGGGGCCGGTGGGCAGCGGGAATTGCGCTTCCTCCGCCGGGTCGTGGATGACGTACATGCCTGCGAGGCCGTGGTAAGCGTTCTCGGCGGTGTGGTGCTCGCCGTGGTCGTGGTACCAGATCGTGCGGCCGGTCTCGTGGTTCATGTACGAGTAGTCCTTGTACTCACCCGGCCGGGTGATGTCGCTCGCGTAGCCGTCGTACTGCGGCAGCGAGTTGCCGCCGTGCAGGTGCACCGAGGTCCACGACTCGTAGCCGAGGGTGGGGTGGAACTCGGGCAGGCGGTTGCGGAACCGCACCACTGTCTGGCGGTCGCGCTGGGCGTGGATGGTGGGCCCGGGCACCGAGCCGCCATAGCTGTAGACCCATGACTTGTAGCCGGGGATGATCTCGGCCTGCGCCGCGATCTGGTCGATCTCGAAGTAGTCGGTGGTGGCACTGCGGTGCGAGGGCACGGCATCGGGCAACCGCTTGAACGGCATCGTGAAGGGTTTCGGCAACTTGCTGGCCGCCAGCTTCGGCGGCGCGGCGGCATCCACCGACCGCATCACCGGCAGGGTGAGCGCGGCGCCAGCGAACACCCCGGCCTTCAACAGATCGCGTCGATCGACGTCCAACTCGATTGTTCTCCCTCTGCAGCAGCGCTCCCGACACCCCTGCGATGTCGAATACACTAATTTCTCGGGGCCGCCACAATCCGCATTTCGTCCTACGACCATCGTTCCGACGCCTACATTCGCGCCGTGACCGCACACCGCAGTTCGATCATCCGCCTCGCGGCGATGGCCGTCGGCC
>JBJTXX010000182.1:0-17622 GCA_046082485.1 Actinomycetota bacterium | reverse complement strand
AACGAGCCGAAGCCCGGCCACGCGACCTTGTCGCCCTTCTGGGCAGTCGTCGTGACGATGTCGAAGAACGCACCAACGACGCGCTCTGCGTCAGCCTTGGTGACTCCCGACTTCGTCGCCACTGCGTCGATCAACTCTGCTTTGGTCATTTGAGGAGATACCTCCGGGAATCGGTTCGCTTGGGTAACTGTCGTTACGAGTGCGTATCGAACAACGTTTGCGCGCGAATTACAAGCACCCTCTTCGTTGCATTTGCAACGTGTGGCGCGCGCCACGCGCGCTGGCAATGAACGGTTCGATGCCCCTCGATGCACACTCGGTGGCATCCACCACCAACCCCGAGGGCTGCGCTACAAAGTGCGCGTCCCGAACGATCGGGACCCATGCCGGACCGAGCCACCTGGAGTCGCATTGACCCACACAGTTCCTTCCCGAGTCGATACCGATCACACGGATCTCCCGGAAGGAGGTGTGCGCACGAGGGTGGTGCTCGACACGTCAGTGCTCGTCGGGGACCCGGGTTGTCTCGATGGCTTCGGTGGGTACGACGTGGTGATCCCCTTCACGGTGATCGAGGAACTCGACGGCCTGAAGACCCGCCCCGACGACGTCGGTCGAGCCGCACGCACCGCGTTGCGCACGATCGAGGAGCACCGCATCCGCGCCGGTGGGTCGCTCGCCACGCCGGTGACCATCGGCGACCCCTCGGCATCGGGCACGCTGCAGGTCGAGATCAACGGGGTGCAGCGCCACATCCTCGTCGAGCACGGTCTCGACCCGGCCCTGCCCGACAACCGCATCATCGGTGCGGCGCTCGGCCAGGCAATGCATGCGCCGACCCGGATGGTGTCGAACGACGCCGCGCTGCGCATCAAGGCCGCCCACCTCGGGCTGATCGCCGAGGAGCACCACCCGGCGGGTCGACGCGCCGCCTCCCGCGATGCCGGCTGGCTGACGCTCGAGGCCGATGCAGAGGTGATCGACACGGCGTACGCCGCAGGCGCCGTCGACGCGGCATCGATGCCCGGGGCTCGCCCGCTACGCGAGAACGGCTTCGCCGTCATCCGCAGCGGCTCGCAGTCCGCCCTCGTCCGCCGGGTCGACGACGAACTCGTGCTGCTGCAGCACACCGCGCCTGAGGCGTGGGGGCTTCGGGCCAGGTCGAAGGAGCAACGCTTCGCACTCGAGTTGCTGCTCGACCCTGAGGTGAGTGTCGTGGCACTCGATGGCAGGGCCGGAACCGGCAAGACGCTGCTGGCCATCGCCGCCGGCCTCGAGCAGGTCGTCGAGCAGCGCCGTTACGAACGACTCGCCGTGTACCGACCCCTCGTGCCGGTGGGCCGGGCCGATGTCGGCTTCCTGCCCGGCGGCCTCGACGAGAAGCTCGACCCCTGGATGTCGGCGATCCACGACGCGATCGTGGCGCTGACCGATCAGCGCAGCGACCGCGATGCCCATCGGTTGGTCGACGAACTCGTCGGCCGCAACCAGTTGTCGCTCGAGTCGGTGACGTTCCTCCGCGGCCGCAGCCTGCACAAGCAGATCGTGGTCGTCGACGAGGCGCAGAACCTCGAGCCCACCACCCTCAAGACCGTACTGACCCGGGTCGGCGAGGGAACGAAGGTGATCTTCACCGGCGACACCAGCCAGATCGATGCCCCGTACCTCGGTGAATCGAACAACGCCCTCGCCGTGCTGATCCAGGCGTTCGGGGGCCAGCGGTGCTTCGGCCACGTGACGCTGACGTCGTGCGAGCGCAGCAACGTGGCCAGCCTCGCCGCGGAACTTCTCTAGAAACCCTTGACAACTCTCCCGTGACGGGATTTAGTATGAAAACACGCTTTAGTGCTAAAGAGCACTGAACATCCCGTCACCGGAGGTCGAACACCATGGTCGCAGTGAATGTGCTCTCCATCCCGAGGGTGCCCACCACCGACAGTTCGTGGATGGACGACGCTGGCTGCAAGGGGCAGACCACCCTCTTCTTCCCGCCCCGGGCCGAGCGTCCGCAGGCCCGTGTGCGCCGCGAGGCCAAGGCCCGTCGCCTCTGCCTGTCGTGCCCGGTGATGGGCCAGTGCCGGGAGTTCGCCCGGAACAACCACGAGTACGGCTACTGGGCCGGCGAGAGCGAGGAGGACCGCCACCTGGCGGGCTACACCGTCTCGGCGCCGATCGGTGTCCGCGCCCGCGGCGCAGTGTGATGACATCCCCCGGCCAGCTCGTCACCTCCTTCATCGAGGCGATCGAACGCAAGGATCTGCCGGGGGCGCTGGGGCTGCTCTCCTCGGAGTGCGAGTATGACAACGTGCCGATGGGCAAGGTGCACGGACCCGATGCCGTGTCGGCCACATTGGCACCGTTCCTGGCCGGTTTCGACACGGTCGAGTGGATCGTGCACCACCAGGCGTCGCACGGCGACCTGGATCGTGGCGTGGTGCTGAACGAACGCCTCGACCGCTTCGGCAAGGACGGCCGCTGGCTCGAACTGGCGGTCGCTGGCCTGTTCCTCGTGGAGGACGGTCGCATCAGCCTGTGGCGCGACTACTTCGACCGCGACACCCTGCTGCGCCAGATGGCGGCAATGGCCTGACCGCGACGGGGAACCCTGTGGCACCCCTGCCGTAAGGTGACCCCCATGTCCACTCCGCTCCGAGACGTGAGGTTCGCCGTCGTCGATGTCGAGACCTCCGGCGTGTCGCGGGAACGGCATCACGTGTTGCAGGTAGGGGTGGTGGTCGTCGATGGCGATGGCAACGTGCTCGACCGTTGGAGCAGCCTGGTGCGGCCCCGCAACCGCTGGTTCTTCAGGGTTGGTCCCACCCACGTGCACGGCATCCGCCGTCGCGACGTGCGCTCGGCCCCACCGGCCGCGCAGGTGATGGGCGACCTCGCAGCGAGGCTGGCCGGCACCCGGTTCGTCGCACACAACGTGCCGTTCGATCTCGGCTTCCTCCGCAAGACTGCCAACTCGGTGGGTGTCGAGTTGCCGATCGGCCAACCCTTGTGCACGCTGCGGCTTTCACGTGCGCTCGACCCCGAGCGCACGTTGTCGCACAAGTTGCCCGACGTCTGCACCCGCTACGGGGTCGCCCTCGACCGGCCACACGATGCCCTCGCCGATGCCGAGGCCACTGCCGCCGTGCTACCCCACCTGCTGCGCGCGCACGGGGTGCAGACGGCGGATCAACTGGAAGGGCTGCCCGCTCCGCGGTAGCGCTCGAGCAGGCGGGCCGCTGCCGCGCTGGCGAGGTGCCCGAACTCCGCGGAATCGACCACCTCGGCTCCGGCACCGACCCGCAACAACAGCTCCTCCAACCACTTCGGGTCGGCAACCGTCGCCTCGACCAGCCATCCGTCGCCGTCGCGGCGCGCCGAACGGAGCGGATACCGCTCGAGCACCCACCGAGCCGACTGCGGGAGCCGCAACGAGACCACGGGCAACCCGGAGTCCGCGAACCAGTCACCCTCCGCCGGCAGACGCACCGCGCGCCGCTCGCCTGACTCGCCGGTCGCCTCGCAGTGCCGGATGCGGTCGATGCGGAACATCCGCTCGGCCCCGGCACCGTGGTCGTCAGCGATCAGGTACCACTCGCCCCGGTCGAAGAACACCTTCTGCGGCGTCACCACCCGCTCCGTCTCCTGGTCGCTGTGCGCCGACCAGTACACCAGTCGCAGACGCTCGCACGCATCGGTGGCGGCAACGACCTCGGCGAGGTGCGCGGGCTGATCCTCCTGCACCTCCACGGCCGGCTCGCCCACCACTGCCGCCAACTTGGCGAGGGCACGCCCGAGGGCTCCGCCACGGTCGAAACCGGGCAGGTCCATCGCCAGACGTGCGGCAGCCAGCAGTGCGAAACCCTCCGGAGCCGTCAGTTGCAACGGTCGGGTGAACAGCCGCGGCACGCCGACCTCGACGATGTCGTCATCGACCCAGACATCGACCAGTTCGTCGAGGAACGGCGGCATGCCGCAGATCGCCGCCAGTTCGATGTCCTGCACCACCTGGGCGGGGGTGAGCTGGAATCGCTCGGCCACCTCGCTCACCGGCACCCGACCGCGCTCCATCAGCCACGGCAGCATCACCAGCAACGAGCGAGTTCGCTCGGTCACCGAACGGGGACCCCGCCGCGGGCTCATACCGTGGCCACCATCTGCTCGAGCCAGGAGACGACCGCGGTCCGCACCTCTGGCGGCCCCAGCACCTCAGCGTGTTCACCGAAGCCGAACAGCCATGACCTGAACGCATCGAGGTTGGCGCACGGCACCTCCAGTTCCACCGAGCCGTCGTTGTGCTGCGCCACGACCTCCTCGGGCCGGGCCGATTGCAGCGCCCGCACTGCGCGTGTTGCGTCGACGCGCACCCGGGCCCTCGCCTCGAGCTCGTCACCCAGCAGCCTCGGGTCGGCGGGGAACGCGGTGCGGGCGTCGAAATCGGCCGGACGTTCGAAGACGCCCGCCTCCCCCGTCGTCACGTCGCCCTCGATGCGATCGGGTCGGTAGGTGCGCACCTCTGCGGCATCGACATCCCACCCGATGACGTACCAGAAACCGTCGCGCAGCAGCAGCGAGTAGGGCCACAGCCTCCGGGCCCGGCCGCTGTAGGTGAACGACACCTCCGCCCGAGATGCAGCGGCCTGTCGCAGGCCCGGCAGCACCGGAAGCTCTGGCACGTTCGCCGCCACGCTGTGACTGCGCAGGCCCTCGCCGCCCAGTTTCAGCATGCCGAAGCGGGTGTCGGCGACGTGCCACGCGGCGGCGGCGACCTGCAGGGCCTGCCGCTCGTCGTCCGTGAGGTCGAGATCGGCGAGTTCGTAGCGGCGCGGGTCGATGCGGTACGCCGTGCGTCCGGCGTCCTCCCCGGTCAGCACCGTGGTCTCGACCGGCACGCCCAGTTCACGCAGCACGGCCTTGTCGCGTTCGAAGGTGGCCCTGCTGTTCGCTGCCCCGTCGGGATACTGGTCCCCGAGTTCGTTCAGGATCTGTTCGAGGGTCAGCGGAAGCCTCGAGTTCTTCAGCAGCGCGATCAGGTTCGTCACTCGCTCGGTGGGGTCGGCCGCCATTCCTGCAGTCTGCCCGCAACGAAGCCCCGTCCGCGCACACCGTTCACGGCGTACCCTCGTGGCGTGCCCGAACTGCGTGACCTTCCCCGGCCCGGCGGCCAGCGACTGGCGGTGCGGGTCACCCCCGACGCGCTGCGACGGGTTCGGGCCGGGCACCCGTGGCTGTTCGACCACTCGATCACGTCGGTATCGCACCCGGGGGGCCCCGGTGACCTCGCAGTGGTGTTCGACGACGACCGGCGCTTCGCCGCCATCGGCCTGTTCGATCCGTCCAGCCCGATGCGGGTGAAGTTGCTGCACCACGGCCGACCGGCCACCGTCGACGCGGAGTTCTGGCGCACCCGCCTGCAGCGGGCGCTCGACGCCCGCCGGCCGCTCGTCGAGCGGGGAGACACCACCGGCATGCGACTGGTGAACGGCGAGAACGACGGCATGCCGGGCTTTGTGCTGGACCGCTACGACGGCGTGCTGGCGATGAAGCTCTACTCCCCCGCGTGGGTTCCGCACCTGGCCGACATCGTGCCGGCGATCGAGCACGTGTTCCGTCCTGACGCAATCGTGCTGCGACTGGCGCGTTCGCTGGATGCCGCTGACCTGCACTGCCTCGAGGAGGGCGACGCACTGGTGGGTCTGCCTCCCGACGGACCCGTGCTGTTCACCGAGAACGGCCTGTGGTTCGAGGCCGACGTCGTGCACGGCCAGAAGACCGGCCATTTCCTCGACCAACGCGACAACCGGGCCATGTTGCGCAGGGCGGCCGCGGGCGCCGAGGTGCTCGATGTCTTCGCCAGCACGGGGGGTTTCACGGTGCACGCTGCCGCCGGCGGGGCCTCGTCGGTGACCGCCATCGACCTCAGTGCTCCGACGCTCGCCGTCGCCGAACGCAACCTCGCGCTGAACCAACGGCTGGCCGAGGTCGCCGCCTGCCGTTTCCAGCCGGTGGTGGGCGACGCCTTCAGGGAACTGGAAGCCCTCGGCCGGCGCGGCAGGAAGTTCGACGTGGTCGTGGTGGACCCTCCGTCCTTCGCGCAGCGCAATCACGAGGTGCAGCGGGCACTGGCGGCATACGGCAAGCTCACCACCCTCGCCGTGCGGGTGCTGCAGCCGGGCGGCCTGCTCGTGCAGTGCTCCTGCAGCAGCAGGGTGGCTGCCGACGACTTCCACACTGCCGTGCTGCGCGCCGCATCGTCAGCTGGCAGGCCACTCACGAACCCGAAGCGCACCGGCCACGCCCTCGACCACCCCGTCACGTTCGCCGAGGGCGCGTACCTGAAGGCCGTGTTCGCCCGCGTGCCCTGATCAGCGGGCCCGAGCCGTCAGCCGCGGTGCTGTCGGTACCAGCGGATCAACGCCTCGGTGCTGGAGTCGTGCGACGGCTCCGCACCCCCGGTCAGTTCCGGGATGATCCTCGTCGCCAACACCTTGCCCAGTTCCACGCCCCACTGGTCGAAGCTGTTCACGCCCCACACGACACCCTGCACGAACACCACGTGCTCGTAGAGCGCGATCAACTGGCCCAGCACCGAGGGCGTCAGCCGCTCGGCGAGGATGGTCGTGCTCGGCCGGTTCCCGGGGAACACCCGGTGCGGCTGCTGGTGCGACGGCACTCCCTCTGCCACGACCTCCTGCAGCGTCTTGCCGAACGCCAACGCCTCGCCCTGGGCGAACAGGTTCGCCATCAACAGGTCGTGCTGCTCGTGCAGCGGATGGTTCGGTCGGGCGAAGCCGATGAAGTCGACCGGCACCAGCCGGGTGCCCTGATGCAGGAGCTGATAGAACGCATGCTGGCCGTTCGTGCCGGGTTCACCCCACACCACCGGCCCCGTGGTGGTGCGCACCGCTGCACCGTCGATGCGCACGCACTTGCCGTTGCTCTCCATGTCGAGTTGCTGTAGATAGGCCGGGAACCGGCGCAACTCATGGGCGTAGGGCAGCACCGCCTTGGTCTCGGCGCCGAGCACGTTGTGGTACCAGATGCCCAGCATCGCGATCACCACGGGCAGGTTGGCCTCCAACGGTGCCTCACGGAAGTGACGGTCGATCGCGTGGAAGCCGTCGAGGAACTCATGGAAGCCGTCCGCGCCGATCGACAACATCAGCGACAGGCCGATGGCCGAGTCCACCGAGTAGCGGCCACCCACCCAGTCCCAGAAGCCGAACATGTTCGCCGTGTCGATGCCGAAGGCCGACACTGCCTCGGCATTGGTGCTGACTGCCACGAAGTGCCGCGCCACGGCGGCCTCGCCCAACTCCGTCACCAGCCACTCCCGGGCCGCGGTTGCGTTGGCGATGGTCTCGAGCGTGGTGAACGTCTTCGAACTCACCACCACCAGGGTGGTCGCCGGGTCGAGGTCACGCAGGTTCGACCACAGGTCCGCGCCGTCGACGTTGCTGACGAAGCGGCACCCCAGATCCGGGCTCGCGAACGCCTCGGTGGCGAGACAGGCCATCGCCGGGCCGAGGTCGCTGCCGCCGATTCCGATGTTCACCACCGTGCGGATGGCCTGCCCGGTGGCCCCCCGCCATTCACCGCTGCGCACACGTTCCGCGAACTCCCCCATGCGGTGCAGCACGGCGTGCACATCGGGCACCACGTCGTGGCCGTCGACGATGACCGACGTGTCGATCGGCGCACGCAGGGCGGTGTGCAGCACCGCCCGACCTTCGGTGGTGTTGATGCGCTCGCCACGGAACATCGCGTCCCGGTGGGCCTCCACACCGGCCGCCTGCGCAACCGCCTGAAGGCGCCGCATCACCTCTTCGTCGACGAGGTTCTTCGACCAGTCGACACGCAGGTCGCCCGCCTCGGCGACCATCCGCTGCGCCCGCGCCGGGTCGGCGGCGAACAACTCGCGAAGTGGCGCCGGCCGCGGGCACTGCAGCAGCGCATGCCACTCGCTGGTGTCGACGATGTCCATCGGTCCCGACGCTACCCAGCCGCGATCGGTCGCTGCGGGCACCGCGCCTCAGAGCGAGCGCAGGAACTCGACGACCGGAGCGGTGAACGCGTCGTTGCGGTCGCCCGTCACCATGTGATGGGCGTCGCGCACGTCGACGTACCTCGCATGAGGCACCAACTCCAGGAACTCGCGAGCGGTCTCCTCGCTCACCACGTCGCTCATCCGGCCTCGCACCAACAGCACGGGCAGGGTCAGCCCGCGGGTGAGTTCGGAGAACATGTCCGAATGGGTGGTGGTGCGCGGGCGGCGGTCCTCGCTCATGAACGCGGGGTCCCAGTGCCAGCGGTATCGACCGTCGTCGCCGAGCCTCAGGTTCTTCGCAAGGCCGTCGAAGTTCGTGGGGCGTGGCCGGTGCGGCATGTACTCGGCCACTGCGTCGGCGGCCTCCTCGAGCGACGCGAACCCTTCGGGCCGGCCGGTCATGAACGACACGATGCGCTGCACGCCGGCCGGCTCGGTGCGGTGGGCGATGTCGACGAGCACGATGGCGCTCGATGCCGGGGCGAGGCCCTCCGACGCCCTGCTCCCCTCGGTCCACAGCGCGGTGATGCCGCCCATCGATGCACCGACGACTGCCGGGGCGCCGAGGTGGTCGCACCAGGCTTCCATGTCGGCTCGCATGGCCGGCATGCTGTAGTCGCCGGTCGGGTCCCAGTCCGTCTCGCCGTGACCGCGGAGGTCGGCACTGACGGCATGGAAACCGTGGCGGGCCAGCACCTCCGCGGTGCCGCCCCACGAGTAACGGGTCTGGCCGCCGCCGTGCAGCAACAGCACCGGTTGCCCCGCAGGGTCTCCCCACGAGTCGGCAACCATGCGAATGCCGTTGGCCCCGCGGATCTCCAGCCGTTCGCATCGCACGGATGCACCTTGGCACAGGCGCCCCGATGCGCCGAAGTCGGCCGTCTACCGACCGGTGAAGTTCGGTGGACGCTTCTCGAGGAACGCCCGCACACCCTCGCGGTGGTCGTCGGTGCGGAACAGTCGTCCGAGCGTGGTCGACACCCATTCACCGAGCTCGCGCCAGTCGGGGTCGAGCGCAATTCGCATACCAGCCTTCAGTTGCTGCACGGCGAGCGGCGGTCGTTCGGCAATTCGGTGCGCCAGCATCATGGCCGTCGGCAGCAGGTCATCGTGCGGCACCAGGCGCGAGACCAGACCCCATCGCTCGGCGGTCGAAGCATCGATGACGTCGCCGGTGAACAGCATCTCCGCGGCTCGCTCGCGGCCGACGAGGTGGGCCAGGCGGCCGATGCCCGGCACATCGCTGCACAGGCCGCGGAGCACGAACAGTTCACCGAACTTCGCTCGTTCGGAGGCCACACGGATGTCGGCCATCAACGCCAACTCCATCCCCCACCCGACCGCAGCGCCGTTGACGGCGGCGATCACAGGGATGTCGGTGTGCAGCAGCGCATCGGCCGCCGGCGTCAGGCGGGCCACCACCTTCGTGGGTGAGGGGCCGTTGCCACCGCCCATCACCTCGCGCACGTCGTCACCCGAGCAGAAGGCCGGGTCCGTGCCCGTCAGCACGATGCACCGAGCGGTGCTGGAACGCACGGCCTGCTCCAGTTCGTCGTAGCTCTGGAAGCGCAGCGCATTTCGCACCTCGGGTCGGTCGATCACCACCAGGTCGACGTCGCCGTGGCGCTCCACCCTCACATCAGCCATCTCGTTCCCCCTCGCGGCGTGCCCGTACTGTAGGGAGCATGACCACGCTCTCCGAACACGGCATCGCGGCGTTGAGGCACCGGGTGCAGCAGGAGATCGACTCCGGTCACATGGGTGCGGCCCAGTTCGCGATCGGCCTCAACGGTCAGGTGGTGCGGTTCGAGTCGTTCGGCGCCGCCGACGAGCACAGCCGCTTCCTCATCTTCTCCGCCACGAAGGCTCTCGTTGCCATGGCCTTGGTGCCGCACTTCGAGGGCGGGGCCCTCGACCTCACCACGCCGGTGGCGCACTACCTGCCCGAGTTCGCCGAGAACGGCAAGGCCGACGTCACGGTGCTGCAGGTGCTCACCATGCAGGGCGGGTTCCCCCTTGCGCCGATGGGGCCACGGGACTGGGGCACGAGCGCCGGGCGCCGGGCGAAGATGGCCCACTGGCGTCTCGACTGGAAGGCCGGCTCGCGCACCGAGTACCACCCGATCGCCGCCCATTGGGTGGTGGCCGAACTGATCGAGTCGCTCAGCGGGCGACCCTACCTGGAGGTCGTGCACGAGCGCGTGGCTGCGCCCGCGGGGGTGCCCGCCGTGCTCGGGCCCCATGCCGCGCACTCCCCTGCCGTCACCGTGCAGGCAATGGGTGAACGCGGTGACGACGCAACATTGCTCGAGGCCTTTGGCCGGCCCGATCTGGTGCCCGTGCCCGGCTATGGCCCGGAGATGCTGCTCTCGATGAACGAGCCGATGGTGCAGGGAGCCGGCATCCCGGGCGGTGGCGGCATCGCCACGGCGGCAACGATGGCGGCGATCTACCAGCACTTCCTGCACGACCCACACGGGGTGTTCCCGCGGCAGTGGCGGCTCGACGCGATGGGCACGGTGCGCAACGCCTCGATCAGCGTGGGCGACGGTGTGCCGGCGAACCGCACGCTCGCCGGGTACGTCGCCGGCAACGACGGCTTCCATCGCCACCGCTGGATGCCCGCCGGCACGCCTCGCGCATTCGGTCACCCGGGGGCCGGCGGCCAGCTGAACTGGTGCGACCCCGATTCGGGCATCAGCTTCTCGTTCCTCCACGACTCACTGCACCGATGCCCGGCACGCGAGATCACCCGTATCGCCGACATCCATCACCTGCTGATGGCAGCGGTGCAGCGGTGAGGGACGACCGCCTGAGGGCGGGCATCGTCACCGGGGTCGCCGCGTACGTCGTCTGGGGTCTGCTCACCATCTACTGGAAACAACTCAGCCGGTTCAGCGCCTTCGAACTGATCGGCTGGCGCATCACCGCATCCGTGGTGGTGATGGCGGTACTGCTCACCGCGACCCGCGGCTGGACGTCGATGCGGGCAACGCTTCACGACCGTGCCCTGCTCCGCGCCGTGGTGCTGGCTGCGGTGCTGCTGACCGCGAACTGGACGTCGTACGTCTGGGCCGTGGTGCACGGACAGGTGCTCGAGACCGCGCTCGGTTACTTCATCGCGCCGATCGGCACGGTGCTGGTGGGCGTGTTCGTGCTGCACGAGACACTTCGCCCGGCGCAGTGGGTGTCGCTGGTGTTCGCCCTCGCCTCGGTGCTGGTACTCACGGTCAGTTACGGCGAGGTGCCCTGGTTGGCCCTGCTCATCGCGCTGACATGGGTGGCCTACGGCTACCTGAAACGACGGATGACGCTCGCACCGGTGCAGGGCATGGCGGCCGAGACGTTCCTGCTGGTGCTGCCAGCCATAGCGCTCGCCGCAGCGATGGGCCAACGCGAGGGCAGCATTCCCCGCTCGGCCGACGCCACGGAGTTGGTGTTCGCGTTGTTCACCGGCGTCGCCACGATCGTGCCGTTGCTGCTGTTCTCGCATGCTGCACAACGACTGCCGATGACGATCATCGGGCCGATGCAGTACATCGTGCCGTCGATGAACTTCCTGTTCGGCTGGCTGCTGTACCACGAGGACCTGCCCACCGCACGGGTGATCGGCTTCGCACTCGTGTGGGCAGGGTTGGCCGTGCTGACGGTCGATTCCGCACGCCGTGCCCGTGCCGCTCGCGTGCAGACTGCGGCGGCCTGACCGCTACTTCCTGCCCATGCCGGTCGGGTCGATGGGCATCCCGAACTTCACCCGGTTGTGGGCATGGCCGAGGTGCTGCAGCGAGAAGGCCGCCCGGAACGCCGTGAATTGTCCCTGTGCGTCGAGTGTCTGGTTCACGCTCTCCTTCGCCAAGCGCAGCGCGAACGAAGGTCGCTGCGCGATGCGGGACGCCATCGCCATCGTGTAGTCGCGCAGGTCGGCAGCCGGCACCACCTGGTTCACCATGCCGAGTCGATGCGCATCGGCGGCCGTCACCCAGTCGCCGGTGAACAGCAACTCCTTCGCCTTGCGGGCGCCGAACTCCCACGGGTGCGCGAAGTACTCCACTCCGTTGACGCCCATGCCCACCACCGGGTCGCTGAAGAGCGCATCGTCGGCCGCGATGATCACGTCGGCCACCCACAGCAGCATCAGGCCGCCGGCGATCGTCTTGCCCTGCGCCGCCACCAGCATCGGCTTGGGGATGTTGCGCCAACGCCAGCACATCTGGAAGTAGAGCTCTTCCTCCCACGCCATGTGCCCCTCCTGCCCCTCTGCGCTGAAGCCGCCGTTGGGTGAGACGAGGTCGAACTCGCGGAAGCTCTCGGTGTCGCGGAGGTCGTGGCCGCTCGAGAAGTGCGGGCCGTCCGCCTGCAGCACGATCACCTTCACGTCGGTGCGGCGCGCAGCGTCGTCGAATGCCGCGTTCATCTCGTAGGTCATCCGCTTGTTCTGTGCGTTGCGGCTCTCGGGCCGGTTCAACGTGACCACGGCGACGCCGTGCTCACCCGGCTCCACGACCTCGTAGCGGATGGTGGACAGGTTGTCGAGGGTGACGGCCATGGGCCGCACAGTACCCCCCGACGCGCAACGGCCCGCCCCCGGAAGGGGCGGGCCGTCAGCAGTTCTTCCCGACTGGGTCAGGCGGTCTCGAACTCGGTGATCAGCGAGCCGATGTCGGTGAAGGTGGCCGTGTCGGCGTCGTACTGCAGCACCTGCAGCGTCTCGGCCAGGAACGGGTCCTCCGCACCGATCGACTTGTCGACCACGCCGTCGCGGGCGAGCATCGGCGTGTAGGTGAAGTTGCGGGCCGCGTTGATGATCGAGGCACGGGTGAGGCCGTCCGGCGACTCCATGGCCTGCTTGATGATCGCGACGGTCACCTCGGCGGTGGTCCAGCCGGCGGCGGCAGTGGCAGCGATGTCACCGAAGCCGTTGGCGTTCATGTAGTCGAGGTATTCCTTCACGTTCGGCACAGCGGCGTTCGCCGGAGCCGTGACGTCGATGAGGTTGCCCGAGGTGTAGAGACCGTCGGCTGCCGAGCCGGCGGCACCGAGGATCAGGCTGCTGGCGCAGGTGTTGGTGATGAACGTCGCGGGCGTCCAGCCGGCGTTCTGGGCCTTGGCAGCGGCGAGCTCGGTGAGGAAGCCGATGCAGCCGGCGCCCAGCGGCACCGCCATGATCACGTCCGGCGCCTTGGCGGCGATGCTGGTGATCTGAGCGGTCGGCGGCGCTGCGTCGGTGGCCTCGATGGTCTGCTCGTCGACGATCTCGAGGTTGAACTCGGGGGCCAGTTCCTTGAAGGCGTCGGCGTAGACCTGGCCGAACTCGTTGTTCACATGGAACAGCGCCACCTTGGCACCCTGCGGGTACAGCTCGGCGAGCTGCTTCGCGTACACCCGCGACTCTACGGTGTAGGGCACCAGGATGCCCGTCGTCCACGGGTAGTTCTCGACGTCACCCCACGCCGGCAAACCGGTGAGGGCGTTCAACTGCGGGATGCACTCCTCGTTCAGCGTGTCACGCACGGCGGCGTTGTTCGGCGAACCGATGATGCCGGCGAACAGGTTCACGCCGGCGTCGATCTGCTTCGAGACGGCGCCGGGGGTGAGGTCCTTGTTGTACTGGTCGTCCTCGATCGTGGCCTCGATCGTCAGGTCGCTGAGGATGCCCTTCTCGTTCGCGTACTTGATGTACGCGTCGAAACCGCCCTTGACGGGTGCGAAGGCTGCAGCGGCCACGCCACCGGTGAGGGGCATCGCGGAGCCGATCTTCACCGTGCCCTCGATGGGGGCATTCGCGGCATCGGGGTCGATGCAGTCGTCGGTGTTCACGGCCCACGAGGTGGGCGCGGGCGCCGTGGTCTCGGGCGCTGCGGTGGTCTCGGGTGCCGCCGTGGTCTCGACGGCGCCCTGAGTGGTCTCTACGGCCGCGGACGTGGTCTCGACGCTGCTGCTGTCGTCGCCGCCACAGGCAGCGATGAGCAGGGCACCGGCGGACAACGCCGCGATGAGACGCGGTGTGCGTTGCATGGGTTTCCCCCTGTGGGTCAGGCCTCGGCGGGGGCCGAGGTCAATGACTGCATCGTACCGGTGCCCGCCGGGCGCGGGGAAACCACGATCACCTTTGCCTGCAGTTTCTTCCACAGCCCCACGAGGCCGAACGGCGCCACGAACATCAGCACGATCAGCACGATCGCGAAGATGCCGGTGCCTGGCGGCGTGTTCGACCAGTCGAACAGCGGCTTCAGCAGACCCGGGATGGCCTCGGGGTTGCTCCAGTCGCCGGTCAGTTCCGTGACGTAGACGAACAGCGCCGCGCCGACGATCGGCCCCCACAGCGAGCCGGCCCCGCCCACCACCATCACGATGAGGAACGTGATGGCGCCCAGCACCGTCAGGTTCGCCGAGTCGGGGGTGACGTTGCCGGTGCGGATGGCCGACAACGAGCCCGGCAGCGAGCACAGGGCCGCCGAGATGCCGAAGGCCATCGCCTTGGTGGAGGCGAGGTTCACGCCCATCACGGCCGCCGCGGTCTCGTTGTCGCGGATGGCCACCAGCGAGCGGCCGGCACGGCTCTTCACGATGCCGCGGCACACCAGGTAGACGATCACGACGATGATCAGGGCGATCCAGTAGTGGAACGGCTTGACGTTCTCGCCGCGCAGGTTGCCCCACGGGTTCCAGCCGAAGATCTCGTAGGTCGGGTTCTTCTTGGTGAACCGGAACCCGGTCTTGTCGAGGCCGCGAGCGCCGCCGGTGAGACCGACCAGTTTCGGGGCCTTCACCAACTGCGGGAACACCAGGCCCAGCGCCAGTGTCACCAGCGCGAGGTACACGCCCTTGATCCGCAGCGCCGGCAACGACACGATCGCCCCGACGACGAAGGCCAGCACGAACGCCACGGGCATCGTGACGAACGGGCTCCAGCCGTACTTCGAGACGAGGATGCCGGTGGTGTAGGCGCCGATGCCGAAGAACGCCGAGTGGCCGATGGAGATCTGGCCGGTGTAGCCGAGCAACAGGTTCAGCGCCATGGCGCAGGCCATGAGGGTGAGCGCGGTGATGCACGAGTCGATGACGCCGTTGCTCGCCGATGTGGGGATCCAGAGTGCGAGCGCCGCGAGCGACGCGCAGACGACGACGCGCACGGCCCAGTTGGCGGGGCTGCCCGAGCGGATGACGATCGGCTTCATACGCGCTCCACCTTCGCGGTGCCGAACAGGCCGCTCGGCTTCACCAACAGCACGACGAGGATCACGACGAGCGCCACCGCGATCTTCAGTTCCTGGCCCACCCATTCCTGCGCGTAGCCGGCGGCCATGTTCTCGATGACGCCGATGGCGAGACCGCCGATCACGGCACCACCCGGGCTGTCGAAGCCGCCGAGGGTCGCAGCGGCCGAGGCGTAGATGAACACCGAGAACATCAGGCCGAGGTTGACGTTGTTGTTGATGCCGGCGAACACGACGCCACCGAGCGCGCCGATGGCGGCGGCGATGCCCCAACTCGTCATCAGCACCAGATTGGTGCGGATGCCCACCAGCTTGGCGCTCTCCGCGTTGCTGGCGACGGCCCGCATCGCCAGACCCAGCTTGGTCTTGTTGAACAGCAGGAACAGCAGGCCGGTCAGCACGAGCACCAGCAGGAACACACCGATCGACTGCTTCTTGATGGCGGCTCCGAAGATCGTGACGAAGTCGGTGTCCTTGTTCGGGAACAGGCTGGGGAACTGCCGCTGCTTGCTGCCGACACCGCTGTTGGGCAGTGGTTGGTCCTTCCAGATCGCGCCGTCGAGCCAGTTCAGGAACTGGAACAGGCCGAGCGTCACGATGAACACCGCGAACTGCGACTTCTTCGCCACCGGCCGTACGAGCGCCACCTCGGTGACGGCGCCGAGCGCGAAGCCAACGGCCATGCCGATGACCAGTGAGAGGCCGATCGGCAGACCCCACTCACCCATCTGGTACACCACGTAGGTGCTGAACAGCGCCATCTCGCCCTGGGCGAAGTTCAGGTGGCCGGTGCCGCGGTAGATGATCACCAGGCCCAGCGCGATGAGGGCATAGACGCTGCCCTGGCTGAGGCCGTCGAAGAGTCGCTGCAGGAACAGTTCCATCAGAACCCCAGGTACGCCTTGCGGATCGTGTCGTCGGCGCTCAGTTCCGCCGCCGAGCCCGAGGCAACGATGCGGCCGGTCTCGAGCAGGTAGACGCGACTGGCCATGTGCATCGCGAGGTTCGCGTTCTGCTCGACGAGCAGCACCGAGAGACCCTCCTCGCGGTTCAGCCGCTCGATCACCTGGAACAGTTCCTGGGTGATCAACGGGGCGAGACCGAGGCTCGGCTCGTCGCAGAGCAACAGTCTCGGCCGGCTCATCAGCGCTCGGGCGATGGCCAGCATCTGCTGTTCGCCGCCGCTCAGGCTGCCGGCGCGTTGTGTGCGCCGCTCGGCCAACCGGGGGAACTGCTCGAACCAGCGGCGCACGTCGGCCTGCACGGCCATCGAGTCGCGCCGGGTGATGGCGCCGGCCATCAGGTTGTCCTCGACCGAGAGTTCGGGGAAGGTGCCGCGACCCTGGGGCACCTGGGCCACACCGAGCCGCACGATCGCATCGGGTGCCATCGAGCCGATGTCGGTGCCGGCGAACTGCAGCGAACCCTGCCGGGGGATCGTGCCGCTGATAGCGCGCATCGTGGTGGTCTTGCCCGCACCGTTCGCGCCCAGCATCACCACGATCTCGCCCTCGTCGACGGTCACGTCGATGCCGTGCAGCACGGTGACCGGCCCGTAGCCAGCCGTCAGGCCCTGGGCGTGCAGCAGCGTCATGCGGTGCTCCCGAGATACGCCTCGATCACCTTCGGGTCGTTCTGTACCTGGGCAGGAGTGCCCTCCGCGATCTTGCGGCCGAACTCCATCGCCACCACCTTGTCGCTGATGCTCATCACCATGCTCATGTGGTGCTCGACCAGCAGCACGGTGAGATCGAACTGGGACCGGATGGCCTGCACGGTGTGGCCCAGTTCGTCGACCTCGCCATGGGCCAGACCGCTGGCGGGTTCGTCCATCAACAGGAACGTGGGCCTGGCCGCCAGCGCGCGAGCGATCTCGAGTCGCTTCAACGTGCCGAACGGCAGTCCCGCCGCCGGGCGGAAGGCGAGTGCGCCCAGACCCAGTTCGGTGAGCAGGTCACCGGCGAAGTCGCGTGTGCGCCGGTTGTCGGCGGCAGCGCCAGCGCGGAACACGGCGCGCCCGAAGCCCACCTTGCCCTGGCTGTGGGCTCCCACCATCACGTTCTCGAGCAGGGTCATGCTGGGGAACAGCGCAAGGTTCTGGAAGGTGCGGGCGATGCCGAGGCTGGCGATGCCGTGGGCGGGCACCTGCAGCAACTCCTGCCCGCGGAACCGCACCGAGCCGTCGGTGGGTTGGTAGATGCGGCTCACCACGTTGAACATGGTGGTCTTGCCTGCGCCATTGGGGCCGATGAGGCCGCAGATCTGGCCCTCGTCGATCGTGAACGAGAGCCCGTCGAGCGCCACGATGCCGCCGAAGCGCACCGTCACGTCGTTCACCTCGAGCAGCATCACGCCGTCAGCAAC
>JBJTXX010000181.1:0-5663 GCA_046082485.1 Actinomycetota bacterium | reverse complement strand
TGCGCGGATCCGGCTGCGCACCCTGGGCCTGCTCGGGCGAGAAGTAGGTGGCCGTGCCCATCACCGAACCGGCCTGGGTGAGGTTGTTCTCGGTGGGCGCGTTCATCGCCCGGGCGATGCCGAAGTCGGCCACCTTCACCGAGCCGTTGTTGCCGATAAGGATGTTCGCCGGCTTGATGTCACGGTGCACCACGCCGTTGCGGTGGGCGAAGCTGAGTGCCCCGGCAACCTCGACCGCGATCTCGGAGGCCTGCTGCGAATTGAGCCGACCGTTCGTGCGCAGGATGTCGGCGAGCGTGCGGCCCTGCACGTACTCCATTGCCATGAAGTAGGTGTTCTCGTAACGACCCCAGTCGTACACACCGACGATGTTCGGGTGGTTCAGGTTCGCCGCCGACTGGGCCTCGCGACGGAACCGCTCGACGAAGTTCGGGTCCACGGCGAACTCGGGGAACAACACCTTGATCGCCACCGGACGATCCAGCAACAGGTCGCGCGCGAGGAACACGTCGGCCATGCCGCCGCGCCCGATTCGTTGCTGCAGTTCGTAACGCTCGTTCAGCACGACGCGTTCGCGGTTACCTGACACTGGTGCCTTTCTCGGCAGATCGCCATGAGAGGATACCGACTGTCTGCACGGGTGTCCGTTCGGCTCATCCGCCGGTGCTGAACAGATGGTCCAGCACCTTCTTCGCGATCGGGCCGGCCAGTCGTCCGCCGGTGCTGGCGCTGATCTCGTCGTTGGTGCCCTTCAGCACCACGGCGATCGAGTAGCGCGGCGCCTCGGCCGGGGCGAAACCCATGATCCATGCGTGCGAGCGCTGCGGTTCGCCGGTGGCGTTCAGCTGTGCGGTGCCCGTCTTCGCCGCTGCCTGGATGCCGTTGGCCAACTGCATCGGCTTGCCCGTGCCCAGGTTCACGACGCCCACCATCAGGTTGGTCAGCGTCGCCGCGGTGGTGGGCGAGATCGGCGTCTTCCACACCGCAGGCTGGGTGCGACTCAGCACCTTGCCGTTGTGGGCCATCGTGCTGTCGATGACGTAGGGCTGCATCATCCGGCCGCCGTTGGCCACCGCAGCCGCCACCATGCTCATGTGCAACGGCACCATCTTGTCGTTCGCCTGGCCGAAGCCGCCGATGGCGAGCAGCGGTTGGTTGTTCGCGAAGTCGATGACCTCGCCACCCGCCTTCTCGAAGTTGCTGGCGGCGGCACGGGGCAGGTCGAACGGCAGGCGTTCACCGAAGCCCCACGCCCGCGTGCCCTGCACCATCGCGTCAGCGCCCATCTCCACCGCCAGTTGGGCGAAGGGGATGTTGCAGCTGCGGTAGAACACCTCGACGGTGGTGCCGCCGCACGACTTGCCGCCATAGTTCTGGATGGGGTCGTTGGTCTGCGGGGGCAGCCATTCCTTCTCGTCGGGCCACGCACGGTCGAGCGTGAGCCCACCGCGCTCGAGCGCCGTCGCCGTGGTGATCACCTTGAACGCGGAGCCCGGCATGTAGTTCTCCTGGTACGCGTTCGCGAGCAGGGGCTTGCCGGGATAGTTGTTGTAGAAGTTGAACGCCGCCTCGGCCTGATCCGCGTTGTTCTGCGCCACGAGGTTGGCGTCGAACCGCGGGTAGCTGACCATGGCGATCACTGCACCGGTGCGCGTGTCCTGCACCACCACCGATCCCTCGCGCTCGCCAAGTGCCTCCGCCGCCACCTGCTGCACGTCGGAACGGACCGTCAACTGCACGCTGCCCGAGTTGTCGGCGCCGCCGAACACGCCGTCGACGGTCTGGGCAGCGGTGTCACCCATCAAGACCTCGCTGGCCACCTTCTAGGTCTGGGTGCTGCCGAAGCTGTAGGTGTAGTAGCCGGTCACGTTCGACAGCAGGTCGCCCAGGGGGTACTCGCGCTGGTACTTGTACTGCCCGCCCTGCACGGCCACGCTGCGTGCCACCACCACGCCGTCGGCGGTGACGATGGGGCCGCGCGGTCGGTTGAAGTCGCGGATGCTCTGCCGGTTGTTCAGCGGGTGCTGGTCGAGCGCTTCGCACTTGCCCACTTGCAGCACGTTCAACTGCACGAACAACGCGAGGTACAGCACCAGCATGGCGCCGGCGAGTTTGCGGATCTGGGCGTTCACGCGCCGCTCACCGAACCCGTTCGTGCGGCCCGCTTCTCGGTCTTCTTCTCGGCCCTCTTCAGCCGCCAGGCCTGCCACCGCTCGGCCGGATTGAGATCGTCCACCATCTCACCGCTGCGGCGCGCGTTGTGGTCGCTGAGGCGCACCAGCAGGGCCAGCAGCACCCAGTTCGCCAGCAGGCTGCTGCCGCCGTAGCTGACGAACGGCAGGGTGATGCCGGTGAGCGGCACGACCCGGATGACGCCGCCGATGATGATGAACGCCTGCATACCGATGATGGTGGTGAGGCCCACCGCCAACAGTTGGTTGAACGGCTGCGTGGCCCGCATCGCCACGCGCAGGCCGGCGCCCATCAACAACAGGAATGCCACCAGCACGGCCGTGGCACCGAGCAGGCCGAGTTCCTCGCCGATCGCCGCGAAGATGTAGTCGGTCTTCGCTGCGGGGATCTTCGTGGGGCTGCCGAGGCCCAGGCCGGTGCCGCCCGTGCCACCGTTGGCGAACGCGAACATCGCCTGCACGATCTGGTAGCCCTTGCCCTCGTACTGCGGCCACGGGTCGAGCCAGATGCTGACGCGGGTGCGCACCACGTCGAACAGCTGGTAGGCCACCACGGCCGCACCGCTGAACAGCACCAGGCCGAGCAACAGGAAGATGGCCCGCCCGGTGGCCACCCACACCATCACGGTGAACAGGGTGAAGAACAGCAGCGCGGAGCCGAGGTCCTTCTCGGCCACCATCACCGCGACCGCGAACCCCCACGCAAGCGTGATGGGCAGCAGGTACTGCAGGTCGGGCACGTGCAACGGGCCGATGCGTCGCGTGCCCGACTTGATCGCCGTTGCGTTGTCAGCCAGGTAACCGGCGAAGAACAGCGCCAACGCCAACTTGGCGAACTCACCGGGCTGGAAGTTGATGGGGCCCACGCTCACCCAGATGCGGGCGCCGCCCACGCTGGTGCCGAGGCCGGGCACGAGCGGCAGCATCAGCAGACCTGCGCCGATGAACAGGAACGTCCACTGGTAGCGGGCGAGGTCGGCCGGGCGTTGCACCAGCAGCAGCACGAGCACGAAGGCGGTGACGGCGATGAAGGTCCAGGTGGTCTGCAGGCCGGCCAGTCGTTCGCTCAGGCGCGCGATCACCACGTAGCCGATGCCGTTCAGCAGCACCGCCAGCGGCAGCATCGTGCCGTCGGCCCCGCGGGCCAGGATGCGGTTGGCGACATGGGCCGACAGCAGCAAGGCCAGCAATGCCACGAGGAACGGGATGATGCGTGCGGGGATCTGCGCGTTCGTGCCCAGCGACGCGAGCGTGTAGGCGATGGCGGTGATGACCGCTGCCATCACCACCAGGCCCAGTTCGCTGTTCCGGCGGGCGGTGGCCAGCGGTGAACTGCTCACCGTCAGCCGCCCGTCGTGGTGGGGCCGGTGGTGCTGGTCGGGCGGGCGGTGGTGCTGGTCGGCGTGGTGGTGCCGGAGGTGCTGGTCGTGCTGGTCGACGGCGTCGTCGTCGTGGTGACCGGTGTGACCGAAGAGTTGTGCCGCACCAACAGCACCAGCGTGATGGTGAGCACCACGATCGCAGCGAGGGCGATGCCGAACAGCAGGGTGCCGATGCCCTTGGGTTGCTCGGGCCGTTCCACCCCGACGGTCGGGTCGGCGGCGGGGGCAGCGAACGAGCGCGGCGCTGCGGGTTGGTCGTCGTGCACCGGTTCGGCGTCGATGAGGCGCGACCAGTCCTCGTCCCATTCGGGGTCGAGCTCGAGTTGGTTCGGCAGCGAATCGGGTTCGGCTCCCTCGAGCACATCGACCACCACGACGGTCACGTTGTCACGCCCGCCGCTGTCGTTGGCCGCGGCCACCATCGCTTCGGCCGCGGCCTGCGGGTGCTCGATCGACGACGCCATTGCGAGGATCGCGTCATCGTCGACCTCGTCGACGAGGCCGTCGCTGCACAGCACGAAGCGGTCGCCACGCACGAGCGGCAGCACCCAGTGGTCGACGCGCACGCTTGGCTCGATGCCGAGCGCCCTGGTGATGATGTTGCGCCGCGGGTGCATGCGCGCCTCGGCCTCGGTGATGTGGCCGGTGGACACCAGTTCCTGCACGTAGCTGTGATCGACCGACACCCGGCTGAGGGCGCCGTTGCGCAACAGGTACGTGCGGCTGTCGCCCACGTTCACCACGGCGAAGCGGGGCTCGTGATCGTCGGAGAACAGCACCGCCATCGCCGTCAACGTGGTGCCCATGCCGCGCTGCTCGCTGTTGCGGTGGGCCTCCTGGAAGATGGCTGCGTTGGCCTCCACCACGGCCGCCACCACGACTTCCACCGAACTAGCACCGCCGGTCAGGCGATCGCGCAGCGTGTTGGCGGCGATGGCGCTGGCCACCTCGCCGGCCTGGTGACCACCCATCCCGTCGGCAACGCCGAACACCAGCGGCTCGGCAAGGAAGGCGTCCTCGTTGCTGGTGCGCACGCGGCCGACGTCGGAGGCCGCCCCCCAGGCGATGGGCTCGCTCATCGCGCCTCGAAGATCGTGTTGCCCACCTGCAGGCGGTCGCCCACGCCCAGCATCATGGGGTTCACCACACGCTCGCCGTTCACGTGAGTGCCATTGGTGCTGCCGAGGTCCTCCACCCACACCTTGCCGTCGCGGCGGAACAGGTGGGCGTGCAGGTTCGAGGCAAAGGTGTCGTCGCCGAGGCCGATGGCACAGCTGTCGGCGCGGCCCAGCACCATGTCGTCGGTGATCGGGTAGGCGCTGCCCCGTCGCACGCGCGGCTCGAGCACGGCGAGGCGCGAAGGAACACCCTGCTTGGTGCGGTGACGGGTCTTCTGCACGGTCGGAGCCGGCGCCGGCACGGTGGCATCGGTGGGGCCGGCGTGCGCCATCGCCTCGCCGACGGGGCGGCCCGGGCGCGGGCCGCGCACCTCGCTCCACACCGCCCACAGCACCCTTCCGAAGAACAGGTACAGCAACGCCAGGAGGGCGTAGTTGAGGATGTTGAGTTGTGCTTCGCTCACGACGCCTCGAAGCGAAGGTGCGTGCTCCCCACGCTGAGAATGTCGCCGTCGGCGAGTTGGTGCTCGCCGAGGATGCGGATGCCGTTCACCTTCGTGCCGTTCGTGCTGCCGACGTCGACCACCACGAAGCCGCGGCCGCTGGCACGCACCTCGCAGTGGCGACGGCTGACGTTGCTGTCGCCGAGCGGCAGGGTGTTGTCGGGCAGGCGCCCGATGCTGGTGGGCTCGGGGCCCAGTTGCACACGGCCGCCGCTGGGCAGCACCAGCGAACCGATGCCACGCGCGCCGCGCGACTCGCGCATCAGGCTGGTGACGTCGAAGCGTCCGGGGCGCATCGCGTTGTCGATCGTGAAGGTGACCGTCACCTCGCCGAGGAACTGGTAGCCCTCTCCGCGGGCGTACTCGCGGATGGTCTCCACCAATTCGGCGGTGAGCGAATCCTCGATCTCCTCGAATGCGACGTGGTCGCGGGGGCTGAGGATCACCGTGAACGCATTCGGCACGATG
>JBJTXX010000180.1:0-814 GCA_046082485.1 Actinomycetota bacterium | reverse complement strand
ACGGGCACGACGACCACGGGCACGACGACCATGAACCGCACCGTCCCTACGCACACATTCGCTCGATGCTCGCCGATGCCGACCTTCCCTCGCGGGTGCGCGACCGCGCCCAGCGGGTGTTCCTTGCGCTCGCCGAGGTCGAGGCCGCCATCCACGGCACGTCCGTCGATGAGGTCGAGTTCCACGAGGTCGGCAGCGTCGATGCGATCGTCGACATCGTGGGTGCGTGCGCCGCGCTCGAGGTGCTGGGCGTCGAACGAATCGTGTGCAGCCCTGTCTCCGTCGGCCGCGGCACCGTGCGTGCGGCGCACGGTGTGCTGCCGAACCCTGCGCCGGCCGTGATGTCGCTGCTGGCCCGCCGTGGTGCGCCGAGCGTGGGCATCGACGAGCCGCTCGAATTGGCCACGCCGACCGGCGTGGCGTTGATGGTGGCCCTGGCCGACGAGTTCGGCCCCATGCCTGCCATGCAGGTGCAGTCCGTCGGTTACGGGGCCGGCGGCCGCGACACCCCGTGCCGCCCGAACGTGGTGCAGGTGGTGCTGGGCGCCGAGGTGCCGCGCTCGCGCACCCCGGGCGATGGTCAGCCGGTGCAACTGTTCGAGGTGAACGTCGACGACGCGACCGGCGAGGTGATCGCCCACACCATCGCTGCGCTGCTCGCGGCGGGTGCGCACGACGCCTGGGCCACGCCCATCGTGATGAAGAAGGGCCGCCCCGCCCACACCGTGCACGCGCTGTGCGACCCGTCGTCGGCCGAGGCCGTCGGTGCAGTGCTGGTGCGCGAAACCGGTTCGCTGGGCCTGCGTGGCACGCT
>JBJTXX010000179.1:0-7106 GCA_046082485.1 Actinomycetota bacterium | reverse complement strand
GAGACCTCGGCGGCGTGGCGCTGCCCGGCGACCTCGAGCTCGTAGGTGCCTGACAGCACCCAGTCGCGGGTCACGCCCGACGGGTTCCGCACGTAGCCGTACCCGATCGAACGGTCCACGGTGTACCCGAAGCCACCGCTGGTGAGCCAGCCGACCCGTTCGCCGTCACGGAAGATCGTCTCGCGGCCGAGCAGCACCACCGACGGGTCGAAGGTGAATGAGGCGAGCAACTTGCGCACGCCGCCCTGCTGCTGGGCCAGCACCGCCTCGCGGCCGCGGAAGGGGCGGTCCTTCTTCATCGCCCAGCCGAGGCCCGCCTCGACGGGGGTGTGGTCGGGTCCGATGTCGCTGCCCCACGCCCGGTACCCCTTCTCGAGGCGTGTGCTCTCGATGCAGCGGTAGCCGGCGTTGGCGAGGCCGTGCGGCGCGCCCGCCGTCACGAGGGTGTCGTAGACCTTCGGTGCGTACTCCACCGGCAGGTGCAGTTCCCAGCCCAGTTCGCCCATGTAGGTGATGCGCAGGGCCCGGACCGGGCAGCCGGCGATTCCGATCACCTGCATGGTGCCGAACGGGAAGGCGTCGTTCGAGACGTCCGCAGTCGTCGCCGACTGCAGGATGGTCCGGGCGTTCGGCCCCATGAGGGTCAGCACCGACCACGCCGACGTGACGTCGAGCAACTGGGCGTTCGAGCCGGCGGGGATCGACCGCTGGATCCAGTCGAAGTCGTGGGTGGCGAAGCCGGTGCCGGTGACGATGTAGAACTCGTCGAGCGCGACACGGGCCACCGTGAGGTCGCACTGGATGCCACCACGGTCGTCGAGCATCTGGGTGTAGGTCAGTGCCCCGACGGGTTTGTGCACGTCGTTCGCGCAGATCCAGTCGAGCGCGGCGAGCGCATCGGGCCCCTTCAGCGCGAACTTGGCGAACGAGGTCTGGTCGATCAGCACGGCGGTCTCCCGGCATGCGGCGTGCTCGCGGCCGACGGCAGCGAACCAGTTCTGGCGGCCGTAGGTGTACCGGTCGACGGGTTCCTCCCCGGGCGCGGCGAACCAGTTCGGTCGCTCCCAGCCCAGCTTCTCGCCGAACGAGGCGCCGGCGGCCTTCAGCCGGTCGTAGAGCGGCGAGGTGCGGCAGGGGCGGCCGCTGTGGTGTTCCTCGAACGGCCACGCCATCGTGTAGTGCTTGGAGTACGCCTCGAGCGTGCGGGTGCGCACCCAGTCCGTGTCCTGGTGCGGGCGGCCGAACCGGCGGATGTCGACCACCCACAGGTCGTACGGCGGCATGCCGTGGTACACCCACTCCGCCAGGGCCTGGCCGGCGCCACCGCCGGCGGCAATGCCGAACGCGTTGAACCCCGCGCCCACGAACACGTTGCGCAGTTCCGGTGCCTCGCCGAGGATGAAGTTGCCGTCGGGGGTGAAGCTCTCGGGGCCGTTGATGAGTTGGCGGATGCCGGTGCTCGCCAGCGCGGGCACGCGGCCGATGGCCAGTTCCATGGTGGGCGCGAAGTGCTCCCAGTTGCTCTCGAGCAGCTGGAACTGGAAGGGGCGGGGAATGCCACGCACCGCCCACGGGATGGGGTTCGGCTCGTAGCCGCCCATCACCAGGCCTCCCACTTCCTCCTTGTAATAGGTGAGTCGGTCGGGGTCGCGCAGTGTGGGCAGGTTGCGCGGCACCTCGGGTGCGAACGGCTCGGTGATGACGTACTGGTGCTCGACGGGCACGAGCGGCACGTTCACGCCGATCGTGGCGGCCAACACCCTGGTCCACTGACCACCGCACAGCACGACCTTCTCGCACTCGATGCGCCCGCGGTTGGTGACCACGGCCTTCACCACGCCGTCGACCACCTCGATGCGCTCGACCTCGGTGTCCTCGCAGATCGTGGCGCCGTGCATGCGCGCCCCGCGGGCGAGTGCCATCGTGATGTCGCTGGGGTTCGCCTGGCCGTCGGTCGGCAGGAATGCGGCACCCACCACGTCGTGCACCTCCATGATCGGCCACAGGTCCTGGGCCTCCTTGGGTGACAACAGGTGCATCTCGAGCCCGAAACTCTTGGCGGTGGTGGCCTGACGCTGCACCTCCGTCCAGCGCTCGTGGTTGCACGCAAGGCGCAGTCCGCCGTTCATCTTCCAGCCGGTGGCCTGGCCGGTCTCGGCCTCGAGTGTCTTGTAGAGCTCGACCGAGTTGCCGAGCAACTGGGTGATGTTCGCACTGGTGCGCAGTTGGCCGACCAGGCCCGCTGCGTGGAACGTGCTGCCCGAGGTGAGCATGTGCTTGTCGACCAGCACGGTGTCGGTCAGGCCCAGTTTCGCGAGGTGGTATGCGGTGGAGCAGCCGACGATGCCGCCGCCGATCACCACCACCTTCGCCGAGGAGGGGAGTTCTGCCATGCCCGAATCCTCGCGCGACCGCGCCGTTACGCTCGGCGTCGTGGAAGCACTCGTCCTCGGTCTGCACCCGGTCACCTCGGGCACGGTTGCCCGGTTCGCGTCCGAGCCCTTCGGTGTGACGCTGCATCCGGATGCCGCAGCGGCGGTCGGGGCGAACGAGGCCGAGGCGGCCGCTTCCACCGGCGCCGCCTACGGGCGCACCACCGGAGTGGGGGCCAATCGCGACGTGGCGGCAGATGACGACGACGACCGGCACGGGCTTCGGCTGGTTCGTTCGCACGCCACCGGCGCCGGAGCCTTGTTGGGTCGCGAGGTCGGTCTGGCGACGATGTTGATCCGTGCCCATCAGCTGTCGGGCGCCGGTTCCGGCCTGCCGCTCACGGTGCTCGAGGGGCTCGTCGCGGCGACGAACGACGGCCGTGTGCCGCCCGTTCGAGCCCTGGGTGGTCTGGGCACCGGCGACATCGCGGTGCTGGGCGAGGTGGCACTGTGCCTGCTCGGGGAACGCGCGTGGCTGGACGGCACGACCCAGCGGTACGTCGACCACATCGGGGGCAACGCTGCGCTGGCGTTCATGAGTTCCAGCGCACCGACGCTCGCAGCGGCGGCGCTTGCCTCGGAGTCGTTGCGTCGACTCGCCAGGTCGTCGGTGCTCGTGGCCGCGATGGGGCTTGCCGCAGTGCGGGCCAACCCGCAGCAGTGGTCGGCCGTCGCTGCTGCGACCCGGCCATCCGAGGGGGTGGCGGGCGTCGTGGCGCTGCTGCAACGCACGCTCGCGGGCAGCACCTGGACCGGTCCCCGCGTGCAGGACCCTCTTTCGTGGCGCACGGTGCCGTTCGTGGCCGGACCCTTGTGGCAGGCGGCAGACGAGTTGGGCCGCGAGGTCGACGCCTGCATCGACGCCCGCGCCGAGAACCCCCGGTTCGTCGACGGGGCAGTGTGGCACCACGGTGCCTTCATGCTCACCAGCCTCGCGTTGCGGCTCGACGCCGCCCGGCTGGCACTCACGCAGTGGACGAGCACGTCGTTGGCACGGCTGGTCAAGTTGCACGACCCGGCGTACACAGGTCAGTCCCGCTTCCTGTCGAGTGGTCCGGCCGGCAGCTCGGGCCACATGGTGCTGGAGTACACCGCGGCGTCGGCGCTCGACACCGTGCGCACGCTCGCCGAACCCTGCACCAAGGGAACGGTCGCCATCTCGATCGGCAACGAGGACCACGCCTCGTTCGCGAGTCGCGGCGCTCTCGCGACGATGGAAGCGGTGCGGGCGGCGGAGGTTGCCGTCGGGTGCGAGTTGCTGTCCGCCGCCAGGGCGCTGCGTCGTGCCGACGGCGTGCACGTCGGCGGCCCGCTGCGTGAGGTGCTGCAGGCCTGCGAGGGGCTGGGCGAACCGTCCGATGACCATCAACTGATCGACGACGTCGCGGGTGCGCTGGAGGCGCTGTCCGCGCTGGGCTGACCCGTCTATAGTCCGGCCGATGGGGGAATCGATGATCTCGGTCCGCGACCTGTGGAAGGTGTACGGACCCCGCGCCGAACGCATCGTCGGGTCGCCGGAGGCCGACCTGCCTCGTGCCCAGCTGGAGGCCACCCACGGCAATGTGGTGGCGATGCGCGACGTCGACCTCGACGTGGCTCCTGGCGAGGTGTTCGTGGTGATGGGCCTCTCCGGCTCGGGCAAGAGCACGCTCATCCGCTGCATCACCCGTCTGATCGAGCCGACCTCGGGCTCCGTCGTCATCGAGGGCACCGACGTGACCAAGGCGGATGCCGACGCGCTGCTGCAGATCCGCCGGCACAAGGTGAGCATGGTGTTCCAGCACTTCGGTCTGTTGCCGCACCGCACGCTGCTCGACAACGTGGCATTCGGTCTCGAACTGCGCGGCGTCGACCGGGCCGAGCGGCGGGCGCGGGCCGCCGAGACCCTCGAACTGGTCGGCCTGCCCGGGATGGGGGAGTACAAGCCGCACCAACTCAGCGGCGGACAGCAGCAGCGCGTCGGGCTGGCCCGTGCGCTGGCGACGGACCCCGACATCATGCTGTTCGACGAACCGTTCTCGGCGCTCGACCCGTTGATCCGGCGTGAGATGCAGGACGAAATCGTTCGGCTGCGACGCGAGTTGCGCAAGACCATGATGTTCATCACCCACGACCTGCAGGAGGCCCTGCGTCTGGGCGACCGCATCGCGATCATGCGCGACGGCCGGTTCGTGCAGGTGGGCACGCCAGCTGAAGTGGTGTTGAAGCCAGCGGACGAGTACGTCGCCAACTTCGTGCGTGACGTGCCGCGGTCGCACGTGGTGCCGGTCGAGGCGGTCATGGCACCGGCCTCGGACGGCCCGTTCGCCGGCGAGATCTCACCCGACACGAAGGTGCGCGACGTGGTGGCGCTGGTCGCGCACAGCGACCTGCCGGTGAGGGTCGTGCGCGACGGTGTCACCGTCGGCAGCGTGGACCGCACGGCCGTGCTGTCGGTGATCGCCGGCGAGGAGTTGTGATGGCGGCCTCGGTCGAGGCATTGCCCACAGGCCCCTCCGACGAGGTGGTGCAGGCGACGCGTCGCCGGCGCCAGTTGGGCATGGCAGCGTTCGCGCTGCTGGCCGTGGTTGCAGTGGTCGTGGGGCGCGACGTGCCCGGCTGGCTCGACCTGAACGTGCAGAAGTGGGCGCAGGACCGCTACGCCTGGGCCATCGTCAATCGGCAGACCTCGCCGGTGTTCACGTGGTTCTTCACCCCGCTCAGCGACCTCCTTGCCTGGGCCGTCGAACAGGTCGTGTGGGTGCTCGATCTGATGCGCTGGCCCGGCGTGGTGGCGTTGGCCGCTGTCATCGGGTGGCGCACCGGTGGCCGCAACGCAGCGCTCGGCGGCGGACTGGCGATGCTGGGAGTCGGCGTCATCAGCGACTGGGAGCACGCGATGATCACGCTGGCGATCATGCTCGTGGCGGTGCTGATCGCGCTGGTGCTGGGCGTGCCGCTCGGCATCCTCGCCGCCCAGTCGGATCGTTTCGAGCGGATGCTGCGAGTCGTGCTCGACACCGCGCAGGTGCTGCCGATCTTCGTGTACTTCAGCCCGGTGCAGGTCGGCTTCGGCATCGGCTACGCCCCGGCCGTCATCGTCACCGTGATCTACGCGCTGCCGCCCGCAGTGCGGCTGACCAATCTGGGTCTGCGGAACGTGCCCGTGGTGGCCAACGAGGTCGGCCAGTCCTTCGGGGCCACCGATTGGCAGCAACTGGTGAAGGTGCAGTTGCCCATCGCCCGCAAGGCGATCCTGTTGGGCCTGAACCAGGTGATCATGATGGCATTCGCGATCGTGGTGCTCGCCTCGCTGCTCGGCACCGGCGACCTCGGCCAGGACGTGCTGTCCGCGCTGCAGAAGCAGAAGGTGGGTGCCGCGGCGGCCGCGGGCCTCGGCATCGTGCTGCTGGCGGTGGCGCTCGACCGCATCAGCACGGCGGCGGGCTCCGGTCGACGGCTTCCCGCACTTCCCTCGGCGGGGGTCGTGGTCGCAGCCGTGGTGGCCGCCCAGGTCGCCGGGTTGCGCACGTTCCCGTCATGGCTCACGGTCGACATCGCGCCGCCGATCGACAGCGCGGTCGACTGGGTGCAGCGCACGTTCCGCGGCGTCACCGAGGGAATCAGTGATTTCCTCGTGGTGCGGGTGCTCGAGCCGTTGAAGGACTTCCTCGTGTGGCTGCCATGGCTGCTGGTGGTGGTGGCGGTGGGCTTCGTCGGTTGGCTGAGCCGAGGCTGGCGCCTCGCCGGCACTGTGGCCGCGTGCATGGTGCTGATCGCGATGATGGGCAGCGTGCCGGGTGGCACGAGTGGGCGCATCTCGCTCTGGGACCTCGCGATGGACACGCTCAGCCAGGTGTTGGTGGCGATCGTGATCAGCCTCGCCATCGCGCTGCCGCTCGGCATCCTCGCCGGGCGCTCCGACCGCGTGGAGCGGGTGCTGCGCCCCTTCCTCGACATCGCTCAGGTGCTGCCCCAGTTCGTCTATCTCATCCCGGTCGTGTTCCTGTTCTCGATCGGGCGTGCCGCCGGCGTGGTGGCGTGTGTGGTCTACGCGGTGCCGCCCTGCATCCGTCTCACCGCGATGGGCATGCGCGAGGTGCCGCACCCGCCGCGCGAGGCGGCGATCTCCTTCGGCGCGACGCCGAGGCAGGAGATGCGGATGGTGCAGTTGCCGCTGGCCCGCAAGGCCATCCTGCTGGGCGTGAACCAGACGTTGCTGATGGTGCTCGCCACGGTGATCATCGCTGCCCTCGTGGGCGCGACTGCGCTCGGCCTGGTGGCGTACGAGGCGACCGCGAAGCCGAACATCAAGCTTGGCCAAGGGGTGGCCGGTGGCTTGAGTATTGTTCTGCTTGCCATCATGCTGGATCGCATCACCCAGGCATGGGGAACTTCGAAACAAGGGGGAAACCAATGAGATCAGCCCGTACCCGCCGTGCGTTGTTCGCCGGTGTCGCACTCGCATCGCTGCTCGCAGCGTGCGGTGACGACTCCGGCAGCGACGGCGGCGCAGCCATCACCCTCGCCGCGAACCCCTGGACGGGTTCGGCGGTGAACGCCTACGTCGCGCAGGCCATCATCCAGGCCGAACTCGGCACCACCGTGAACATCACCGACATCGACGAGAACGCCACGTGGCTGGGTCTCGACGACGGCAGCATCGACGCCGTGCTAGAGGTGTGGCCGTCGGGT
>JBJTXX010000178.1:0-15943 GCA_046082485.1 Actinomycetota bacterium | reverse complement strand
ACCGATCCAGATCGGCGGGTGCGGTGACTGCAACGGCTTCGGATCACACTGGGCACGCGACATGCGGTAGTAGGTGCCGTCGAACGACGTCTCGGGCTCGGTCCACATGCTGCGCACGATCTGCACGGCCTCACGGAGCATTCCGATCCGGTCCTTCGGCACGGGGAACTCGAAGCCGTAGCCCTTGTACTCGTTCTCGTACCAGCCGGCACCGACGCCCCAGTCGAGGCGCCCACCACTGATCACGTCGACCGTGCTGGTGATCTTCGCCAGCACCGACGGCTCGCGGTAGCTGTTGCAGCCCACCATCTGGCCGAGTCGGATACGTGACGTCCGCTGGCTGATCGCCGCCATCGTGGTCCAGCACTCGAACACGGCCTCATGGGCCGGCGTCGGGACGTTGTGGAAGTGGTCGTAGACCCACAGCGAGTCATAGCCCAGTTCCTCGGCGCGCACCGCGATGTCGACCGCCGTCGCCCACTTCCGCTCGGCGCCCTCGATACCCGAGAGTTCCATCTTCCAGCCCTGTGGCATGAAGACGCCAAAGACGTTCTTGGACAGGTCGCGAGTGCCGGTGACGGTGCTCATGGCGCGGACTGTACCCCTCGCCCGACCGCTCCGCCGGATGGGGCGTGCCGGGCCGGTGCTGGGTAGTTTGCCGCCCATGTCCGCCCAGTTCTCGGTCGCCGAGGCGCACGAGGCGATCGCCGCGTCACGACCAGACGACATCTGCCTCGTGTTCCGCGACCAACGCCTGACGTGGCGCCAGGTCACCGATCGCACCCGCCGCCTGGCCAACCACCTGCTGGCCGCCGGCCTGGGATGCCGGATCGAACGATCCGAACTGCAAGGGCACGAGAGCGGCCAGAGCCACCTCGCGATCTACCTCCACAACGGCAACGAGTACCTGGAGTGCATGGTCGGGTCGTTCAAGGCCCGGGTCGCCCCCTTCAACGTGAACTATCGGTACGTGGCGGAGGAACTGCGCTACCTGCTGCTGGACTCGCGTGCCGAGGCGGTCGTGGTGCACAGCCAGTTCGCCCCGACCCTCGCTGAAGTGCTGCCCGAACTGCCCGATCTGCGGGTGATCCTGCAGGTGCCCGATGCGTCCGGCCACGGGCTGCTGCCCGGCGCGGTATGGTACGAGAACGCCCTCGCCGCCGCGCCACCCGAACGCCCTGCGGTCGACTGGAGCCCCGACGACCTCTACATCCTCTACACCGGCGGCACCACCGGAATGCCCAAGGGCGTGCTGTGGCGCAACGGCGACGCCAACGTCGAGTGCTTCGGCGGCAGTCGCGCCGAGACCATCGAGGGTGTCCTCGCCGACGCGACCGGCGGCCTGCAGGCACTGCTCGCCCCGCCGTTCATGCACGGAGCGGGCCACTGGATGAGCTTTCGCACATGGAACACCGGGGGGTGCGTCTTCGTGCAGAGCGTGCCCGAGCGCCTGGACCCGGCCGACGTGTGGGGCCTGATCGAACGCGAACGCCTGAACTTCCTGCTGATCGTGGGGGATGCCTTCGGCCGGCCGCTGCTCGACGAACTCGATCGCCACCGCTACGACCTGTCGTGCCTCACCGTGCTGCTGTCGGGCGGGGCGCCACTGAGCGCCAACCTGAAGGACGAATTCCTCGCTCACCTGCCGACGGTGATGATCGTCGACGGCCTCGGCTCCTCGGAGGCCGGCGGCCAGTTGTCGCAGGTGTCGGCCGGTGGCGGGGCCACGACGGGAACGTTCCCGATCAGCCCCGGCAACCACGTGCTGAGCGCCGACCTCGACCGTGAGCTGGCGCCCGGCGACCCCGAGATCGGCTGGCTCGCCAAGAGCGGCCGTCTGGCGCTCGGCTATCTCGGCGACGCCGCCAAGACCGCCCGCACCTACCCCGTGGTCGACGGGGTGAGGTATGCCGTGCCCGGTGACCGCGCCCGACTGCGGGCGGACGGAGTGATCGAACTGCACGGCCGCGATTCGGTGACGATCAACTCCGGCGGCGAGAAGATCTTCGCCGAGGAGGTCGAGGCAGCCGTGAAGCGTCACCCCGCCGTGTACGACTGCGTGGTCGCCAGCCGGCCGAGCGACCGCTGGGGCAACGAGGTCGTGGCCGTCGTACGCGTCCGGCCAGACCACACCGTCACCGACGAGGAACTGCTCGCCGAGGCCGAGCGCCACATCGCCCGCTACAAGCTTCCCAAGGCCTTCGTGTACGTGCCCGAGATCGTGCGTTCACCTTCCGGCAAGGCCGACTACCGCTGGGCCAAGGAAACCGCGTCCCGAGGAACTTGAGTTCGCGGATCGATGGGGGTGAGGGGGCCGAAGTGGTGTTCGAGCACCTCTGCGGCGCGCAGGGTCGTGAGATCGGCGAACCCTCGGGCCATCACCTGGGCGCCCACCGGCGTGCCGTCCGCCATGCCGACCGGCACCACCGCAGCGGGCAGCCCCAGCACGTTGCCCGGCAGCACCGGACGCATCAGCTCGAGCACGGCCCGAGCATTGTCGACCGAGGCGACATCGAAGCCGAGTTCGAACGGCGGCTGCGTCCAGGTCGGCAGCAGCAGCACGTCGTGCTCGGTGAGGAAACCGTGCCACTCACGGGCCACTCGGTTGCGTTCGGCGAACGAGTGCATGAGCGTGGTGGTGTCGAACTGTTCGAACACCTCGTCGGCGAAACCGAGGAACCTCGCCCCGGCCTCTCCCATCACCATCTGCAGCAGCGGCAAGTTGGCGCGGATCTCCGAGATCAGCAACGTTGCCCACAGTTCCAGCGACCGCTCGAACGAGGCGGGCGCGGCCTCGACCACCTCGTGGCCGGCATCGGCGAGGGCATCGGCCGCACCGCGGATCGCCGCCGCGACCTCGGGATGCGTGGAACCACCGGGAGGGTCGGCGAGCACGGCGACACGCAGCAAGCGTCCCTCGGTGTGATCGGTCAACTGCACGGGCACCGCCCGGGGGTCGCGTTCGTGGGGCCCGGCAATGGCCAGCAGACCGGCACGCACATCGGCCACATGACGCGCCATCGGCCCGTCGGTGAGCATGAGTTGCCCAGCGATGCCCCCGTCCTCCGGCGGGATCACCGTGGCGAACGGCACCACGCCTGACGTCGGCTTGATGGAGGTGATGCCGCAACAGGTCGCCGGATTGCGCAACGAACCCCCGATGTCGTTGCCGAAACCCAGCGGGCTCATGCCGGATGCGAGCGCCGAGCCCTCGCCACCACTCGAGCCGCCCGCCGTGCGGGTGGGGTGCCACGGGTTGTGGGTGTTGCCGTGCAGCGAACTCTCGGTGGTGACACGCAGGCCGAGATCGGGCAGGTTCGTGCGACCGATGGGAATGCCGCCGGCAGCCCGCACCCGCTGCACCAACGGAGCGTCGATCGAGGCGATCGCCTCCGCGAGGGCGACCACCGCCTGCGTGGTGGGCGTGCCGGCCAGGTCGATGTTCTCCTTCACCGTCACCGGCACACCATGCAGCACGCCCAGCGAGTCGCCCGCGGCGACCGCAGCGTCGGCAGCGTCGGCGGCAGCCAGCGCCTCACTGTCGAGGCGTCGCACGATGGCGTTCAGCACCGGGTTGACCTCGTCGATGCGGTCGAGGTGCGATTGCACGACCTCCCGGCTCGACACCTCCCTGCGCGAGATCATCCCGGCCAGTTCCAATGCGCCCTTGCGCCACAGTGCGTCGCCCATTGCACGATGCTGCCACACCCGCCAAACGCCCGTAGCCTGCAGTCGATGGCCGGCCGCAGTTGGGACACCGAGCAGCTCCCCGAGGGCGACGAGAAGGTGCAGGCGGTGCGGCAGATGTTCGACGCCATCGCTCCCCGCTACGACATGGTGAACCGCATCATGACGTTCCGCCTCGACGTGCGCTGGCGACGCAAGGCCGTGCGCATGCTGCGCCTGCCGGAGGGCAGCACCGTCATCGACCTGGCCTCTGGCACGGGCGACCTGTGCATCGACCTGCAGCGGGCCGGCATGAACCCGCTGTCGTTCGACCTCAGTTACGGCATGTTGGCCGCGGACCGCAGCGGCAGCCCGCGGGCGCAGGCCGACATCCTCCGACTGCCGCTGCCCGACGGCTCGGTCGACGGCGCGACGTGCGGGTTCGCGCTGCGCAACCTCAAGGAACTGCCTGCGTTCTTCGCCGAACTCGCGAGGGTGCTGCGCCCCGGTGGGCGCATCGCGCTGCTCGATGTCGGTGTGCCCCACAACCGGGTGGTGCGTTGGGGCAACAACATCTACTTCGGCAGGGTCGTGCCGAAGATCGGCGCGATGCTCAGCGACGGGCCCGCCTACCGGTATCTGCCCAAGAGCGTCGCCTACCTTCCCGAGCGCAAGGAACTGGTGGCGATGCTGCGTGCCGCCGGGTTCCCGAACGCCGAGCACCACCAGTTGTCGGGCGGGCTCACCCAACTGATGGTCGGCACCCGCGCCTGACATGCGCGCCCACACCACGCCGCTCGAGCACGACGTCGACCTGAACGACGTGGCCCGAGGCGACGGCCACCTCTTCGTCCGTGATGGCGTCGGCGTCGCAGGCCGAGGCGTCGCCGCCCGAGTTGCACTCGACGATGCGGTGACGTTCCTCTCCGCGATCGACCACGTCGACGAGGTGGGAGGGGTGCGGCCGCTCGCTCTCGGAGTCGTGCCGTTCGAGCCCGGTGCCGACTGCGAGCTGCTGGTTCCCGCGGTCACCGTCGGCAAGGGCGCCGACGGCCGTCGTTGGGTGACCCGCATCGACGACTCGGACGAGCCGATCACCGCCGGCACACGGCCCGTGCCGAGGGCGCAGCAGTTCACCGTGGCCCCGTTGACCCCGGTGCGGCGCTACCTCGATGCCGTCGCGGCCGCCCGCGACGCCGTGCGCGACGGACGGTTGACCAAGGCGGTCATCGCACGCGAAGTGCAGGTGACCAGTGACGAGCCGATCGACGTGCACGCGGTGTTGTTGCGCCTGAAGGCTGCCTTCGGTCGCAGCCATCGCTACTCGGTCGAGGGATTCATCGGGGCGTCGCCCGAACTGCTGGTCTCGGTGGAGGGCAGCACCGTCCGCTCGCACCCCCTGGCCGGCACCACCCCACGCACCGGCGACCCCGAAACCGACCGCCGCGCCGCTGAGGAACTGCTCGCCAGCGAGAAGAACCAGGTCGAGCACCGGGTCGTCATCGACATGATCCATGACACCCTGCTGCCGTGGTGCAGCTACCTCGACTGGGAGCCCGAGCCGAGCATCGTCACCGTCGCCAACGTGCAGCACCTCGGCACGGCGATGGAAGGGCACCTCAGCGACCCGCGACCCGACGTGGTCGAGTTGGTGCGCGCACTGCTGCCGACTCCGGCGCTCGGCGGCTTCCCCCGTGACGCCGCGCTGGAACTCATCGCACGCGAAGAGGGTTTCGCACGCGGCCGCTACGGCGGCGCCGTCGGCTGGGTCGATGCAGCGGGCGACGGAACCTGGGCCGTGGCCATCCGCTGCGCGGAGTTGACCTCCGACCGACGCACCGCACGGCTGGTCGCCGGAGGCGGCATCGTCGCCGACAGCGAGCCGCTGGCCGAACTGGCCGAGACGCAGGCGAAGTTGCAGGCGATGCTGAGCGCCATCGTTCGGCCGTAACAGCGCGTACGCCCCCGGCGGCGTGTGCGAACATCGGCCCATGGAACCCCGCGCGGCCGGCACCTGGCCCTCCCCCATCGATCCGCAGCGCCTGGTCTCCGGCAGCACCCACATCGCCGATGCGGTGCCCGACGGCGACGACGTGTGGTGGAGCGAGAGCCGCCCGGCCGAGCGTGGGCGCATTGCCATCGTCCGGTGGCACGACGGCGAGGCCACCGAGATCACCCCGCCCGATGCGAACGCCCGCACGTCGGTGCACGAGTACGGCGGCGGTGCCTGGTGGGCCGACCGCGGCACCCTCTTCTGGGTGGAGTTCGGCGACCAACGGCTGCGCAGCATGCGGCCCGGCGAGCAGCCGCTGCTGCTGACCCCCGAGCCCGAGACGCCCCGAGCCCTGCGCTACGCCGATGGGCGTGTCTCACCCGACGGTGAGTGGTTCGTGTGCGTGAGCGAGCGCCACACGGGCAACGGCGCACCGGAGAACGAGCTCGTCGCGGTGGCCACCGATGGCTCGATGCGGGTGAACCTGCTGGCCTCGGGTGCCGACTTCTACTCGTCACCCCGGCTCTCGCCCGACGGCCGCACCCTGGCATGGGTGCAGTGGGATCGCCCGAACATGCCCTGGGACTCGACCGGGTTGTGGACCGCGGCATTCGCCGACGGCAACACCACTTCGCCGAGGTGCCTCGTGGGCAACGGCGACGAGGCCCTGCAGCAACCCGAGTGGTTCGGCGGCGGGCGTCTGGTGGTGGCCACCGACCGCACCGACTGGTGGAACCTCCACGAGGTGTCGCTCGACGACGGCGCCCTCACGCCGCTGACCGCGATCGACCGCGACATCGTGGAGCCCCACTGGGAGTTCGGCCAGTCGAGGTTCTGCGAGGGCGTGCACGTCGTCGCCGACCACACTGCCGACACGCTCTCGACCGGGATGCCCCTGCCGTACACGGCAATCTGGTCGTTGCACGGCACCGCCGACGATCACGTCTTCGTCGGCGCCGCCTACGACCGCGACAACGAGGTGTGCAGAGTGCGGGGCGGGCAGCTGCAGGTGCTGCGGACAGCACCACCTCTGGGCATCGATGCCGGCTGCCTGCCGGCACCCGAGTTCATCACCTTCGCCACGAGCGGCGGCGGCACGGCACACGCCCTCTACTACGCCCCGGCGAACCCCGCGCACTGCTGCCTGCCGGGCGAACGGCCGCCTCTCGTCGTCGCGATCCACGGCGGGCCGACCAGCAGTGCGATGCGGCAACTGTCGTTGAAGCACCGCTTCTGGACGACCAGGGGGTTCGGTGTGGTCGACGTCGACTACCGCGGTAGCAGCGGTTACGGCCGCCACTACCGCAACCTGCTGCGCGGACAGTGGTGCCAGATCGACGTCGACGACGCGGTCGCCGCGGCCCGGTTCCTCGCGGATCGTGGCGACGTGGACCCCGCACGGTTGGTGATCCGGGGTGGCAGCGCCGGTGGCAGCACGACGCTGCTCGCGCTCGCCCGTAGCCGCACCTTCGCCGCCGGAGCCAACTACTTCGGCGTGGCCGACCTCGAGGCACTGTTGACCGACGACCACAAGTTCGAGTCGCGGTACACCGTGCAACTGATCGGCCCATGGCCCGAGGCGGGCGACGTCTACCGCGCCAGGTCGCCGCTGTCGCACCTCGACAGCATCGTCGCGCCACTGGTGGTGCTGCAGGGCGCAGCCGACACCGTGGTGCCGCCACACCATTCCACTGCGATCGTCGACGCGATGCGTGCCCGCGGTCAGCAGGTCGAGTACCACGAATACGAGGGTGAGGGGCACGGGTTCCGCGGTGCCGACGCCATCACGCACTCGATCGCCACCGAACTCGACTTCTACCTGCGCGTGTTCGGTCTGGCCGACAGCGTGCCGACGGGCTGAACGACCCATTTCCTCGGCACGACTGGCACCACGCACCAACCGTGCGAGAGGGTCTGCCCATGGGCCGAGGGGAACGCTCACCGCACCTGTCGAACGACCCTGCACAGGTCGAGTTCGAGCGCATCGTTGCCGCGGGCTGGGGCCCTCACGAGGTGCGCCGGATGGTGCCCGATCCCGTGCCGGGCCGCCCCCGGCACGACGACCCCGCCACACCCGTTGCCTGGGCCGGCGCAGCAGGGTCACGTGTCGCCGACGGGCGCCACCCCGGGTCGGTGGTGGCCTCGATGGGCGAACTCGGCGTGTTCTGCACCGCACTGGGCGCCGTCTCGCTGTTGGCCTCGATGCCGACGCTGATGCGCACCCCGGCCTGGGTGCACCAGCACGACCTCCCCGACCACCTCGCACTTGCCACGGCCCACGACCTGCCCGGGATTCGGGCACAGCTCGAGGAGGTCGACGAGCACACCCTGCGCGTCTGGACCACACACCTGCTGGCCATGGTGGTGGAGACCTTCGCCCGTCAGGCCCCGCGCTGGCTGCCGTGGCGTCGGCAACGCTTCGCGGGGTTGGTGCTCGAGCGTTTCGCAGTGCCTGCCTGACACCCGGCCGTCCGAGGTTCGGCCTGGGTCTGGGTCAGGCGAGATCCCCCAGCCCCACCGCCACTGCACGGTGCCAGCGGTCGTGATCGGCCACGTTCCGGTCTCGCGCGGATGCCACGCGCACGACGGTGCAGCCTGCGTCGACGACTGCCGCGAGCAACTCCGCAACTGACTGCACGGTCCGTGCGCCAAGACCGTGCGCCCCGGCCAGCGCCACGACGTCGGTGCCGTGGGGGGTGCCGAACAGTTGCTCGAACCGTTCGGCCGTGAGACTGCCGCGCTGGGGCAGGAACGAGAAGATGCCGCCGCCGTCGTTGTCGACCACGACGATGGTGAGCGGCAGTCTGCGGCCCGCGAGCGCGGTGAGCGACGACTGGTCGTGACAGAACGCCACGTCGCCGATCAACAGCACGGTGGGCTCACCGAGGGCCAAGGCCACGCCGATCGCCGTGGCGATGACCCCGTCGATGCCGTTCGCACCCCGGTTGGAGTGCGCCGCGGTGCGGCCGGGCGCCCCGAACCATTCGACGTCGCGGATCGGCATCGACGACGACAGCACCAGTTGCACGGGCAGATCGCTGAGGGCACGGGCCACCGCCGGTTCGTCGAACGACACGGCGAGCTCGGCAGACAGGGCGACCTGCGCCGCGGCCTCCGCCCGCATCCACCCGGCCGACCACTCCGGGTCGATGCCCGCGCCGACCAGCGGCAACACGGCCTCGCACACCGTTCCCACCTGCCCGTAGACGCGCTCGGTGATGATGCTCAGAGGGTCGATGGTGCGGCCTTGCGCATGCACCTGCACGTGCACCGCACCCGTGGCCTGCAGCCACTGGCCCAGCACCTTCGAGGCGGGCGGTTCACCCAGGTGCAACACCACCTGTGGTCGGTGGGTGGACGCGAACACCGCGTCGCGCAGCAGTGGGTCGAACGCGCAGACGGCCTGCGGCAGGTGCCGGCAGCCCGAGAGAGGGTCGGCCAGCACCGGCCACCCGAGCGCGTCCGCCAGTGCCTGCACCGCGTCGGCGTCGTCGACACCGCGTCCGGCGACCATCACGCCGTGCTGCTGCGCCAGCATGCCCGCCAGTTCCTCCATCGACAGGCGGGTCATGAACCAGACCTCGTCGTCGACACCGTCCACGTCGTCGTCCGCGGGCGGCAGCTCCCCGATCTCACCCACCAGCGGTTCGCGGAACGGCAGGTTGAGGTGCACCGGCCCCGGGTCGACACCACAGGCGGCGAGCCAGGCGTCGAGGGCCATGCCCCGCCACCCACCCTGCTCGGCCGCATCCGGCACGCCGGCCGCCACGAAGAGTCGCACGACGTCGCCGTACAGCTCGATCTGGTCGATGGTCTGCGGGGCACCGATGCCCTGCAACTCGGGCGGGCGGTCGGCGGTGAGCACGATCATCGGCACACCCGAGAGGTCGGCTTCCACGATCGCCGCGTGGAAGTGGGTGGCCGCGGTGCCACTGGTGCAGAGCAGCGCGGCGGGCACCCCCGTCGACAACCCGACACCGAGCGCGATGAACGCCGCCGTCCGTTCGTCGTGCGCCACGTGCACCTGCAGATCGGCGCGGGCCGCCAACGCCAATGCCATCGGTGTGCTGCGCGAGCCGGGAGCCACCACGGCATGACGCAGACCCATGCCGATCCATTGGTCGACGAGGGTGGCGCAGAAGGTGACCTGCACGTCGGCGGGCGTCATGAGGCTCACGATACGGGCGTATCCTCGGCCACGTGTTACCGACCGTGAGCGTGGAGATCTGGTCCGATGTCGTGTGCCCGTGGTGCTACATCGGCAAACGGCGCTGGGAGAAGGCCGTGGAACTGCTGCGCGACGAAGTGCGGTTCGAGGTCGTGGTGCGCCCCTATCAACTCGACCCCACCGCATCGCCCGGCAAGAGCGCACCCGTGCGGGAGGCCTACGCGAAGAAGTTCGGGGGCGAGGAACGGGCCGAGCAGATCCTGCAGCACGTCACCACCATCGCCGCCGACGAGGGCCTGCAGTTCCGGATGGACCGCGCCCTGCGAGCAAACACCCTGCTGGCCCATCGGCTGCTGTGGCTGGCCGAGGCCGCCGGCCACCAGTACACCCTCAACGAACGCCTGCTGCAGGCGTACTTCTGCGACGGCCTCGACGTGGGCGACCCGGATGTGCTGGCCGACTGCGCCGCCGAGGTGGGCATGCCCCGCGATCGGGTGCACGCGTTCCTGCTGAGCGACGACGGCGCGGCCGAGGTGCAACAGCAACTGCGATTCGCGGCGGAGGCCGAGATCACCGCGGTGCCCACGTTCGTCATCGACGGCCGATGGGCGGTGCCGGGCGCCCAGGACCCGGAGACGTTCGTGAACGTGGTGCGCCGCCTGCTGGAGCGCCGTGATGCCTGATGCCGTCGAGTGGCGTCCGCTCTCCGGCCGGCTCGCCGCAGAGGTGGCCGGACGCGACGGGGCGCCGCGCATGGTGTTCCTGCACGGCTTCACCCAGACGGGTCGGTCGTGGAAACCGGTCGCCGAGCACTTCGTCCGCAGCGGTCATCAGTGCGTGGTGCTCGACCTGCCGGGCCACGGCGGCTCGGGCCACCTGCGTGCCGACCTCCGCCGCAGCGCCGACATGGTGGCGTCCGTCGGCGGGCAGGGTGTGTACGTCGGCTACAGCCTCGGCGGGCGCGTGGCGTTGCACGTGGCGCTGCTCTACCCCCACCAGGTCGACGCGCTCGCGCTCATCGGTGCCAACCCTGGCATCGACAGCGACACCGAGCGAGCCATCCGGCGCGATGCCGACGACCGACTGGCCACCCATCTCGAGGTGGTGGGGTTGCAGCAGTTCCTCGAGGAATGGACCGCCCAGCCGTTGTTCGGTTCGCTGTCGGCGGAGCAGGTCGACCTCGATGATCGCATGCGCAACACGGTCGAGGGTCTTGCGTCGAGCCTGCGCCACACCGGCACCGGCACCCAGATGCCGCTGTGGTCACGCCTCCGCGAACTGTCGATGCCGGTGCTGGCGATGGCCGGTGCCGACGACGTCAAGTTCGCCGCGGTGGCTCGACAACTCGCCGAGGCGTCACCGGACGGACGCTCGGTGATCGTGCCCGGCGCGGCCCATGCGGCGCACCTGCAGCAACCGGCCGCCGTGATCGACGCGATCGAGCGTTGGTTGCGCCGTCAGCCGAACTGAGCGAGCAACACGACCGCCCACAACGCGACGGCCACGATGCCGACGATGAACCCGGCCTGCGCCATGCCGCGGTTCTTGTACATGCCCGGCGAGCGGTCGATGTCGGCCTTCGCCTGGGCACCGAGCACGATGGCCACGATGCCGAGGGGCGCGAAGCACAGCAGCCCGAGGATGCCGCACACGAGTGCCGTCGTGGCCTTGCTGTGGTTGATGCCCATGGCGCCGCCGCCCTGACCGAACGGTTGGTAGCCGGGGGGAGGGCCCGGCGGCGGAGGAGGCGGAGGAGGCGTGCTCATGTGCGCAGACTAGGACGACGGCTCAGGCCGACAGCGCCATACCGAGCGCGGTGACGAGGCCCGTCACCAACTGCACCCGGCCGGTGGCGCCGAGCACCGGGATGAGGTCGCGGCCAGCGGCGCCCTTGCGCACCGCCCGTTCGGCCGGCGACGCCAGCACCACGCCCACCACACCGGCGATCGCTGCGGGTCGACCGGCAATCGCGATCACCGCCGTCAGCACGAAGGCACCGGCGAGCAACGCCACGTAGAACCAGCGGGTGGCCGAGTCGCCGAGTCGCACCGCGAGCGTGCGCGTGCCGACCTGTCGGTCCGTGGGGATGTCGCGGAGGTTGTTCACCACCAACAGCGCACAGGCCAACAGGCCGGCCACGCAACCCGCCAACCACGAGACCGCCGTCATCCGCTGGCAGACCACGTAGGTCGTGCCGACCGTGGCCACGAGACCGAAGAACACGAACACGAACACCTCGCCGAGACCGAGATAGCCATAAGGCTTCGGGCCGCCCGTGTAGAACCAGCCCGCCAGGATTGCGGCGGCGCCCACCGCCAGCAGCCACCACGAGGTGACGGCGGCCAGCACCAGGCCGGCGACGGCCGCCACGCCGAACGCCGCGAACGCGGCGCGCTTCACGGCTGCTGCGGGTGCGAGCCCCGACGCCACCTGCCGCACCGGGCCCACACGACTGTCGTCGGTGCCGCGCACCCCGTCGCTGTAGTCGTTCGCGTAGTTCACGCCCACCTGCAGCGCCAGCGACACCACCAGCGCAAGCACGGCGCGCCACCACGCCGACTGCCCCTCGCCCACTGCAGCCGCGGCACCCAGCGCCACCGGCACCACGGCCGCGGGCAGGGTGCGGGGTCGGGCGCCCACGATCCACTTGTTCATGGCGCACATCATGTCGGAATTAGCCTCGGCTCGTGCCACACCTCGTCGCCATCGACCTCCCCGGCGGCCAGGGGTTCGTGGACGAACTGCGGCGCATCTGGGACGCCGGCGATGCAGCGCTGCCCATCGACCGTCGGCTGCCTGCGCCGGCGAGATCCGCGCTGTTGGAGGCAATGGCGCCGTCGAGCCTCGTCGACGACAACGGCCACCACGCATTGCCGGGCGGCCGACCGGTGGAACCGGGTGACGCACTCGTCATGGCCACCAGTGGTTCCACCGGCACACCCAAGGGCGTCGTGCTCACCCACGACGCCGTCCTGGCCTCGGCGCTCGCGAGTTCTGCCCGTCTGGGCACCGGCAGCGACGACATCTGGCTCGCCTGCCTGCCTCTCGCCCATGTCGGCGGCCTGGCGGTGGTGACCCGTGCGTTGCACACGGGCGCACGCCTCGTGGTGCACGACGGATTCCGGGCCGACGAGGTGGAACTGGCCGCCCGCCGGGGCGCCACCGCAGTCTCGCTGGTCACCACCGCACTCGCGCGCATCGACCCCTTCCTGTTCAGGGTGATCGTGCTCGGAGGCTCACGCCCACCGGCGGAGCGGCCGCCCCACGTGCACGCCACCTACGGGATGACCGAGACGGGCAGCGGAGTGGTCTACGACGGTGCGCCACTCGACGGGGTGGAGGTGCGGATCGCCACCGATGGCGAGGTGCTGCTGCGCTGCCCGATGCAGCTGCGCACCTATCGCGACGGCACCACCCCTGTCGACGCCGACGGGTGGCTGCACACCGGCGACCTCGGCCACCTGCTGGCCGACGGCCGACTGCACGTGGAGGGCCGCCGCGGCGACCTCGTCATCACCGGGGGCGAGAACGTGTGGCCGGAGGCCGTCGAGGCGGCGATCGCCACCGTCGAGGGCGTGGCCGAGGTGGCCGTCGGTGGCGTGCCCGATGCCGAATGGGGGCAGCGCGTCGTGGCGTGGGTGGTGCCCGCGCGACCCGACGAACCGCCAACGCTCGACGCCGTGCGTCACGCCGTCCGCGAGCGCATGCCGGCGTTCTGCGCACCCAAGGAACTGGTGCTGGTGGGCGCCCTGCCGCGCACGGCTTTGGGCAAGGTGCAACGCCACCTCCTCCCCCGACCCACCGTGTGATCGATCCACCGACGGGCCGCGTTCTAACGTCAGCGACCATGGAACACCTCGCCCTCGTCACCGGTGCCGCCTCGGGAATCGGGAGGGCGATCACCGAACGATTCGTCGCCGACGGCATGAGGGTGGTCGCCACCGATGTGAACGACGCCGGCCTGGCCACCCTTGCCGCAGCATTCGGTGACGCGGTGGTGACTGCCCATCACGACGTCACCAGCGAGGCCGACCACGAACGCATCGCCGCCCTCGCTCGCGAACTCGGCGGGCTCCGGGTCGTGGTGGCGAACGCCGGCCGCGGCACCTACTCGCCCGTCGTCGACCACGCGCTCTCGGAATGGCAGGCCATCCTCGACCTGTGCCTGACCGGGGTGTTCCTCACCATCAAGCACGGCGCCGCGGCGATGCACGACGGAGGCAGCGTCATCACCATCGCATCACTGAACGCCACGCAACCCTCGGCTGGAATGAGCGCCTACTGCGCCGCCAAGGCCGGGGTGGTGATGCTCAGCAAGGTCGCGGCGATGGAACTCGGCGAGCGCGGCATCCGGGTGAACGCCATCGCCCCCGGCCTGGTGGAGACCAACGCGACCGGGGCCTTCTTCATGGTGCCGGGCGTGGTGGACGAGTTCGTGGAGAACACCACCGTCGGCCGCTTCGCCCAGCCCGGCGACATCGCGGCGACCGCATCGTTCCTCGCCGGCCCGGAGAGCACGTTCATCAGCGGCAGTGTGCTGGCGGTGGACGGCGGCGCATCGACCAAGCGCTATCCCGACCTGCCGCGGGCCTTCGCTCGCTTCGCTGCGCAGGGCGAGTGAGCAGCACGCCGGCACCGCGCCTGCCGGGCAGGTTCTGGCGTCTGTGGACCGCGGGCGCCGTGTCGAACCTCGGCGACGGCGTGCTGGTGGCGGCACTCCCGCTGCTGGCGGCCCGTGCCACCGGCGACCGGCTGTCGGTGGGCCTGGTCTCGACCTTCGTGGGTCTGCCGTGGTTGCTGTTCGCGCTGCCCGTCGGCTCGATGCTCGACCGTGTCGACCGGCGGCGGGCAATCGTGCTGGCCGACACTGCCAGGGCACTGCTCGTCGCAGTGCTCGCCGTGGTGGCCGCCGTGGGCGACCTGCGGATCTGGATGCTGTGGCTGCTGGCGTTCGGCCTCGGACTCGGCGAGGTGGTGGCCGATTCGGCCTCCCAGGCGGTGCTGCCCGCGATCGTCGACACAGACGGACTCGACCGGGCGAACGGGCTGCGACAGGCGGCCGAGGTCGCCGGCAACACCTTCCTCGGCATTCCCCTCGGGGGTGTGCTGTTCGCCGCTGCGGTGTGGCTGCCACTCGGGTTCGACGCAGCCAGCTTCGCCGTCGCCGCGGCGCTGGTGGCCACCGTGCGCGGACGCTTCCGGCCCGGGCCGACGCAACGGCCATCGCGCGGATGGTCTGCCGAGATCGCGTCGGGCTTCCGGTTCCTTCGTCGCAACGACCTGCTGCGGCACCTCGTCGTCGTCCTCACGCTGCTGAACCTCGCCTTCGCAGCCGGCGAGAGCACGTTCGTCCTCTACTCGAAGGAACTGCTGCACCTCAGCGACCGCGGCTTCGCCGTGCTGCTCGCCGCCGTCGGGGCGGGCAGCATCGGCGCTGGCATCGCCGGTGGTTGGCTCGTCGGCCGAATTGGCCGCAGGTTCGCCATCGTCGTGGCGTCGTTCACACCCGCCGTCACCATGGCGGCCGTCGGCACGGTGGCGAGCGTGTGGTGGGTGGTGCCGATGCTGGCACTGCAGGCGGCGATGATCACCATCTGGAGCATCGTGGCGGTCACCCTGCGGCAGCGGCTCGTGCCCGAGCACCTGTTCGGGCGGGTGAACGCCGTCTACCGCTGGTGCAGTTGGGGCGCCGCGCCCCTCGGAGCCTTCCTCGGTGCCGCAGTGGCCGATTGGCTGGGTCTGCGAGCACCGTGGTTCCTCGGTGCCGGACTGGTGCTGTTGGCCGCCCTCCTCGCGTTGGTGCACCTGCGCGAACCGGTGATCCGCCGTGCCCTCGACGCCGTGCCCGGCGGCCCACCGTCGGCAACCGACGACACACCCGTGCACCTCGACGACCTCGACCGCCTGCAGCCGTGAGAAACCGGGTAGGCGGGCGGCGTCAGCCCTCGGCGGTGGGCGCGGTGCCGGTGTCGGGTTCGAGCGCGACCGCGACCCGACGGATGCGGCGGCCCTCGAGTTCCTCCACCGAGAAGCGCCAGCCCTCGTGCACCACGAACTCCCCGACTTGCGGCACGTGCTCCAGGGTGCCGAACAGGAACCCGCCCAGCGTGTCCCAG